>NZ_NPJK01000041.1:0-1205 GCF_002251285.1 Prevotella sp. P5-64 | reverse complement strand
TTCAAGCCCGGGTAAGGTTCCTCGCGTATCATCGAATTAAACCACATGTTCCTCCGCTTGTGCGGGCCCCCGTCAATTCCTTTGAGTTTCACCGTTGCCGGCGTACTCCCCAGGTGGGATGCTTAACGCTTTCGCTTGGCCGCTTACCAAAGTGGCAAACAGCGGGCATCCATCGTTTACCGCGCGGACTACCAGGGTATCTAATCCTGTTCGATACCCGCGCTTTCGAGCTTCAGCGTCAGTTACACTCCAGTAAGCTGCCTTCGCAATCGGGGTTCTTCATGATATCTAAGCATTTCACCGCTACACCATGAATTCCGCCTACTTTGTGTGTACTCAAGCCCTCCAGTTCGCGCTGCAGTGCAGGGGTTGAGCCCCTACATTTCACAACACGCTTAAAAGGCGGCCTACGCTCCCTTTAAACCCAATGAATCCGGATAACGCCTGGACCTTCCGTATTACCGCGGCTGCTGGCACGGAATTAGCCGGTCCTTATTCATGCGGTACCTGCAAAACGCCACACGTGGCGAACTTTATCCCCGCATAAAAGAAGTTTACAACCCATAGGGCAGTCGTCCTTCACGCTACTTGGCTGGTTCAGGCTTCCGCCCATTGACCAATATTCCTCACTGCTGCCTCCCGTAGGAGTTTGGACCGTGTCTCAGTTCCAATGTGGGGGACCTTCCTCTCAGAACCCCTACCGATCGATGCCACGGTGGGCCGTTACCCCGCCGTCAAGCTAATCGGACGCATCCCCATCCGCAACCGGCCGAAACCTTTACTCCATTTCAGATGCCATCCGTGGAGACCATGGGGTATTAGTCTTACTTTCGCAAGGTTATTCCCCAGTTGCGGGAAGGTTGGATACGCGTTACTCACCCGTGCGCCGGTCGCCATCCGCAATAGCAAGCTATCGCGATGCTGCCCCTCGACTTGCATGTGTTAAGCCTGTAGCTAGCGTTCATCCTGAGCCAGGATCAAACTCTCCATTGTAAAAATATTGTTCAACTCCACTATAAGTGGATGATTGTTTGCTCTGTTCAGGACGCTAATATCCTTAGTTCAAGTCTAAAGTACCTGTCTCTATATCTATTGACGGTAGCTTCATTTTACCCAAGTGGCTTCCCGATCGCTCCGGAAGCCGCTCGCTTCTTGTACTACTACTCTTCTGTTTATCTTAAATCTTTCAAAGAACTCTTTCTTCA
>NZ_NPJK01000040.1:0-11553 GCF_002251285.1 Prevotella sp. P5-64 | reverse complement strand
GCATCGTGGGGTAAGGGGATGGTGGCTACATATTGATGTTGTGCTGTTGCTTTTTACTGAAAGCTGCTACTAACGACTCATAAATCTACCCTTAATCGTGTATTGGATGATAGTTGCGGATTTTAGGGAAGGTACGAAGGTGATTTGCGACAGGGCGTTTTCCTGGTGCACATCGCTGGCCAGCATCAACATACCGGACAGCGTGACAAGCATCAATATACCGGAAAGCGTTATCAAAATGGAAGGGAATCCATTTGCAGGTTGGAAGGGTTCTTTGAGTATTGAATCGAAATCATTCATATATGACAACAATGTCTTGTTCAATGCTGACAAGACTATTATTATCGCATATAGAGCTGATGATGAATTATATAACATCCCAGACAGCGTGACGAGCATTGGAGACTGGGCGTTTAACCGATGCAAATCTCTGACCTGCATCAACATACCAGACAGCGTGACAAGCATTGGAAGCTCGGCGTTTGACGGGTGCGAATCACTAACTTGCATCAACATACCAGACAGCGTGACAAGCATCGGAAGCTCGGCGTTTTACGGGTGCAAATCTCTGACCTGCATCTACATCTCAGACAGTGTGACGAGCATTGAAGACTCGGCGTTTTCAATTTCTGTATTTAGAGACTCCGAAACTACCATGAACAACAAAAACTAACCAAATCTAAACTAATGAAATACAAATACTTTTAGAATTTAACACTTCAAAGGCTGTTTTTGGTTGCTTCGGAAATTCCCTATAAATTTGCAACGTATTTCTACCGCAGGGAATTTACGAGGCTTTATTTTTGTCACATCGTGAACATAGTTGACAATGGTTTACGACAGGTTACAAGAGTTGACATCTTTTTGAGCTGCTTTTGCGTAAAGCAATATCGTGGAGAAAGTTGACAAAGGTTGTCAATAGTTTACTTGTGATTACTTGCGGATAGGTACAACAAAAGGAATGTTGAACCCATAAATATGCAAGTATGCCAAAGACCAGAAAATGCGCTTACTGTGGCAAGGTCTTCACCACAAACAGCGGAATACAGAAGTATTGTAGTGAAGAATGTGCTGAGAAAGCCAAACAGCAGAAAAAGGCTCGTCAGCGAGACTTCCTCAAAGCCACCGCACCCATCATGGATATTCAGGGCGCAGAATATCTCTCTTTTTCAAAGGCAGCCATCCTCATGGGCTGTTCACGACAGTACATCTACAAACTTGTTGCTGAGAACAAACTGCCGGCATCACGCATCAGTTCGCGAATGTCCTTCATCCGTAGGACCGATATAGAGGCGATGCTTGCTGGCAATCCCTATCATCGTGTATTGATTGGAACACAACAAAAGGGAAACAAGAAGTTTGTCTCTTCCAAGACACAGAACTCCTCTTCTCCCTCTTGTTCAAAATCCACTACCCAAGACGAAGTTCTTGACTATATCTCGGGTGAGGATGTTATGGCTACTTACAAAATTAAGAAGTCATGGCTATACACATCAGCCAAGAGAAACAACATACCTATGTGCAAGATTGCGGGGAAGAACTATTATAGCCGTAAACACATGGATGAACTATTCGGAGTTACTGCCGAGATAGAAGCCCTAACAGAGTGGCTCACGACCGAGGAGGCGGAAACTCTCTACTCCACAACCAAGGAATCATTGCGCACCCAAGCATACCGTCGCCATATTCCCACCAAACGAGAATATGGCAAGACCTATTATTCAAAGAAACATCTTGATGACATCTTCCGTCCTGACTTGAAAGCAAGCGATGCCTATTTCACCACAGCAGATGCAGCCGAGAAATACGGTATGACCAAGAGCAATATCTGCGTTATCATCAAGAAAGAGAAAATAACCAAGATAAAAGTCGGAGTCCAAAACCTCATCGTCAAAGAGGAACTTGAAAAGGTAATGGCCGAGAGGCTGGCTCAATTTGGTTCCTATCGGGTTCAATGACGATGGAAAACAGAAGTTACATCCACGATTTTGAGCAAAATCCAGTTATTCCTCAATTATTCACAAGTTACGATAAGTTTTCATCATCACGGGTGCACCATTCGGTTACTTTGTACCCGAATTGCCGGCAACAGCCATCAGCATTCAGTAAAAAGAAAATCCAAAAAGTATTATTATGAGTAACATCTGCAAGACCGTGACACTCCGCACACGCAAAATCAAAGGCGGTGAACAGCTATCCTTCTATCTCGACTACTATCCCGGCTATAGGGATGAGAGTACGATGAAGGTCATGCGTCATGAATCGCTCGGCATCTACATCTATGCCAAGCCGAAGAACCAACGAGAAAAGGACTACAATGAACGTATGCGTGAGAAAGCGGAAGCCCTTCGCTGTCGTCGCTATGAGTCTATAATAAATGAAAGATATGATTTCTTTGACAAGGAGAAGATGAAGGGCGATTTTCTTGCCTACTTCAAGCAGAAAGCAGACAAGAAGAACTGCAAGTGGCAGCACGTCTATAAGCACTTTGCCCGATTCTGCAACAACAAGTGCCGTTTCGATGAAATCACCGTTGACTTGTGCAACAAGTTCCGCGAGTATCTTTTGAATGCCCCACAAACTATCCACAAAGAGCACAAACTGCACATAAATAGTGTGGCCGGTTATTGGTCAACCTTCCGCGCTGTACTCCATACCGCCTATAGGGAACACAAGATTATGGAGAATCCCAATGGCTTTCTGGAACGCATTGATACTATTCCAACAGAGAAAGAACATTTATCCAAGGATGAACTTATAAGGCTGGCAAACACACCTTGCGAATATCGTGTGTTGAAGACCGCCTTCCTCTTTGCCTGTCTGACGGGACTGAGAAAGAGTGACATCAAGCAGCTTACATGGGAGAACATACAGCCATACAGCGACGGAGGCATGTACGTGACACTCCGTATGCAGAAGACAAAGGAACTGGTGAACAACCCCATCAGTGACGAGGCGCTGGAACTGATTGGTGAGCGTGGAACTGGCATTGTCTTCACAGGTTTCACTGACAAACTTACCCAGACACCCTTGAAGAACTGGCTGAAAGCCGCTGGCATCACCAAGAAGATTTCGTTCCATTGTAGCCGCCATACATTCGGTTCTCTACAAGTGGATGCTGGTACGAGCGTCTATACTGTCCAGCACATGTTGGGTCATAAGAACGTCTCAACCACGCAAATCTATGCGAACATGTCGGACGAGAGCAAACGCGAGTCGGTAAACCGTATCACTCTTAGACCAACGAAGACAGCGCAACTAAAGGTCGTTGGGCAATAACTACCTATATCTGTTCAATATATGTATCATCATTGGGGAGAGGCTTTGCTTCTCCTTTTTTTGTTTCGTACCTTTTCGTTTATTCTTGACTTACAATCCTTATAGTATGAAAAACGCCGTAAAATCATACTCGATAGCCAACTAAAATTAAAAAGAAGCAGATTATTTTGACAATCATCAGCTGTCAGAAACAACCAAAGTAACTTTGCACACCGAAAGAGCCAATCGTAGGCAACAAACAAGAGTAATTACGATAGTAAAAGGTAAAAACAATGAAAAAGACATCAGTTATAAATGGTGAACCGGTATTCCCTACAATAAACTTCAAGACCATGCTATATTTGCTGGTAAGCATAGCGGTATTGTTCATCGCTATCATACCGGCACGAATAATCAGCGGTATATTCTCACAAGATGTGAGCATCTTCTACATTTCCTTCGCAGGCTTTACTGTGTTATTGGAGTTTATGGTATGGTGCTTCCTATGTGTGCCAATGAAAATCTATGAATCCATATTAGCCAACAAAGCGATGGATGAGAAATTAATTGTCGCAGAAGAACAACCCGGATCAAAGTTACCAAATGAGGAAGTCGTTTCTGGGGAGCCGGAAATGCTATTGGCAATGAAAGAAGAAACGAAAGACATCATTACTCCTTCCTCTATGATTGACCTTTACAGGCAGGGTTGTGATGATTTTTACAGGAATCAAACGGCTCATAGGAAAGAGCAGCTTGACAAGATAGTGGAATATCTTCATTATACCATGGCTCCGTTCATCAAACAGGATGACATGGAGACATTCTGTGCTGAAATAATGTCGTTTGCCATCAACCCAGCATACGAGCCTAAGCCGTTTGTCGGGTTAAAAGGTACACTAACCAGTTTTGACGTGCGCCATCTGATATGGAACATCACTTCAAGGTTAGGACTCGGCAGGGGGAAGCCGTACAGCGTTGAACTATGCATCAATTTCATCCGCACCATGTTCCCAGACCTTTGCAAAGACCTTGATAATTCCACCTTGAAGAACCTGAGAGTCACATCAACATCGGACAAAATTCATATAGACTTGCCTGGCAAAGACGGAATATCGTTTCATATATCTCAATCCATAAAGTAGAATCACCTTCTTCTCATCGTTAACAACCAGCCGGATCCGATTTATATTGTCAGATGCGGCTGGTCCTATATTCATGTACCTTTCACAAAACTGGCTATCTTTCCCTGCCAGTATATAGAACTTCGTCTGCCTTCTTAGTCCCACTGCAAAAACAGTCGAATCATACGACAGTTTTTGCAGTGGGTTATTTGTGCTTACTTGCTAATATTATGAAGATACCTGGCGAAATTCTCTGTTGTCATTCAATAATCATCTGATAATCAAACCTTTTCAAGTTATTATAAAGTGATTTGCGAATTACCATAAGTTTCCATCAGCACGGATGCTTCATTCAGTTCCTTTGCACCCGGTCTCTAACCAAAGGCCGTGAAAATTATGGAACAAAATGAATTGACATTCAACGACCTCCCACAGGTCATCGCCCAGCTTCGGAATGAGGTAATGGGTATGAAAAGACTGCTTATCAAACAGCAGGAAGAGAATTGGAAACATCATGTTCGCGAGAGCCGTCACAAGCCCATGACTGTGGAGGAAGCGGCTGAGTACACACGCATTCCTTTAGGGACGCTGTACATGAAGCTCGGTGACGGGACGATACCAGCCACCAAGCCAGGCAAACGTTACGTCCTCTATCAGGACGAACTTGACAAGTGGCTGGAGGCGAACCGAAAGAATGCCGTGCCGCTGACAGTAGACGAAGAGAACGATGCCATTCTCTCTTCGCACAAGCGCAAGCCGAACAAGTCCTGCTGGTATGATTAACAGATAGAGATATGAATTACATTGGTTTGATGAATCAAATGTGGCGTTCTGCCATGAAGTCGCCAATGCCAGCAAGTGAGATTGCCTTGTTTGCCTATCTTGTGAACGAATGCAACAAGCGTTTCTGGCAGATGCCCTTTGCCTGTTCCACTACAAGGATAAGTGATGACCTCCGTGTTTCAAGACAGACGGTCATCACGGCAAGGGAGCATCTTGTCAAGCGCAGACTTATCTCGTTCACCGAAGGCAAATCACGTCATCTACCGTCAACCTATACGCTCACAAATTGGACGGATGACTTGACAGTAGAGTTGACAGATGGCTTGACACATATAAAAGATAAAGACAAAGACAATTTAATAAAAGGCGATTCAAAAAATCTTTCAATCAAAGAAAGGGAAAGGAATAATGAAAACAACACTCAAAATCGACGTAGAGGAATTAAAGAAATCCATGCTACTGCGTCGCCCTATGAAGGCTCGTTTTAGAATACCCATGTCAGAGGATAAGGCTTATGCCTATCTGTTGGCTGCAATTATGGCTGAGGTGGAATATCGACACCGTGTCTTCTGTTCTAACGAAGATATGGAGAAGCAACTTCAGGAGATGGCTCATTGGCTTACCACACCATCATCCCATTTCGGCATCCTGCTGTGCGGTGGATGTGGAAATGGCAAGAGTACAATGCTTAAAGCATTCCAACAATTGCTGAACACACTGCATATTCCCAAACCATACAACGAAGGAACGTATGGAATCCGAATTGTGGATGCAAAGTACATTGCGTACCTCTGCAAGAACAACTATGAGGCATACCGTAAACTCATAAATGTTGATATGCTTGGCATAGATGACCTTGGCACGGAACCATCAGAGGTATTGGACTATGGTAACATCTATACACCTGTCATTGACCTGCTGACAAAGCGTTACGAAGAGCAGCTTTTCACCATTATCACGACCAACCTCACTCCGCAGCAAATCCGAGGGCATTATGGTGACCGTATTGCCGACAGGCTCAATGAGATGGTCAGGAAAATCGTGTTCAACAATTGTACTTATCGTATAGACAAATTTGCGACACGTGGTTAGTTGCATTCCAAATCTTCGGGCATTGGGCTTGCCCATGTTCCAGATTATTCTGGCATCGGGAAGCCTAATACCCCTGCCTTCATTCGAGGCTTGGGAGACTGACCAGATAAAATTGCAAGCAATGGGGTTTATAGTGACTTTGAAATCTCTTCGGGCGGCTGTCATCCTCACGAATGGAAACTGATGGCATGATGCTATGGCAACGACTTTTCTTTACTTCAAACGAGCTTGCTCCGCGTAGCAGAAGGTGACCTTCCAAATCGTGTTAATAACAGTTAACACTAATTAGGCTTAGCGTTTTTTCAAAACACTGTTAGACGCAAGCGTCCCCAAGCGTTAAAAATCGCAGCAGTTTCGTGAGGTTCCAGAAATCCGTTTCCGACACGCCGGAGCTCGCTCCGTTAGCCATTCAACGGTAAAGAGGGGCAGCCTAATACCCCATCCTCGCTTTGCTTGATTGAAGTCTGCCATTCCAAGGCAAGCCGTTATTGTCTGGTTTCTTGGCTTATCTTATTGGATAAGACTACCCAATATGATTGCGTGTTCTTCATACACCCCAATACAAATCAAGGAATAAGTGACCATATGGGTACGTCGTCTGAAGGGATTATGTAAAAACGGGATGCCAGCTTTGCACACCAAATAAAAATGGTCACTGCTTGTAATTTTGCGCAGCAACCATTTCTTGTAAATTTGAACAGAGTCAAATACGTTGTCCTCTGCTTAAAGTCATCACCCAATCTTGTCACAGTCGAAATACGACCGATTCATGTGGTGTGAATCAATCTCAATGCCATACTTGTTCATGAAAAGCTGAGCCAACATCGGCTGCTCGCGAGTAACACCTATTGGCGGTGTCGTGGATGTTGTGCTTGTTTCGATGAACATACCTTTTTCAAGGCGTTGTCTCTTGTTCTTGCAAGCAGCGTTACCGCTGTTCTTGACAACAATTCTCCAGAGTGCCATAATACATTTGTTTTAATGTGAATACTGTGAGACTACAGTGAGTCTCGATACTTTTCTATTGCCTGAATGAGATCGTTTAAATCTTTGACGTTCTCTTCTTTATTATCATGATATACAAAGTTCAAATCAAGTAAGTGACTCAGATAAAATTCTGTAGGTCTTTTTTTGTGTCCAAAACAGGATCATATCATCTTCATCTGTAAATAGTTCCTTATTGTCTTTCATTTCTTTCAGCTTGTATAGTGATACTTCAGAATCTTTTAATCCCATAAATTAAAAAAATGCTTTCGGAACAAATCAAGACCTTGCTCGATTGTCCTTTTTTCATCTTCCGAATATGTATTTGCATACTTCATCAACTCAAAAGCGTCAATCATCTTTTGAATAGCACAGTTCCACTCGCGCATACCTTTGAAGTCGGGACAATAGCCATGTTTCTCTAGTGCCTTAAAAGCCTGTAAGCGTGGAACGATTAACCGAGCCAAAGTATGGTACGTATTCCAAACCTCTTCAATGGGATAGTCGTTCTTGTGGCTCCAGTTCTCGGTAGAGTCCTTATTTCTCAGTTTTGCCATATTCCATTTCTATTATTGTAATAACACAATTGCTCGAAGTTCTTGTTTAGATTGGGGTGCCATACCCCACTTAATCAAAAACTCTCCTGTTATAGACTCAATCCAGTCGCTAAACGGTTGTAGCTCATCCATCCGTAAAGGCTGTTCTTCGGGAAAGAAGAAAAACACTAGAGCATGATTGAATGGTTCAAGATGTGTGGAATTTCTTGTTATTTCGACCATCATCAGATTCATTCTGTTTGCCATTAAGGCATCTACAGAAACATCAAAGGCATGAATTTCTCCACCTTCCTGAAACAGGTCTCTCACATCGTTAACATCGATGCTCGCAAGACCCTTAGGAGCGTTGAGCACATCCATGATGCAGCGTTTAACCTGTCTGTGCTCTTCTTCTATTGTAACTTTTTCGTCAATGAGGGCAAAAACGGGTCTCATGTATTCTGGCCCTATCATGCATTTCTGTTCTTCCATAATCATCTATCCTTTTATTGATTGATACTCTTCTGGGAAGTCTTTCTTTAGCATGGCAAGGAAAGCATACTGATACATCGAACCGACAAAGTGTGCCATGCTTGGCAAAGGTCTCTTGGTTGCCCTGTCAAAGAGTGAACTCCAGATATGATTTAGCTCGTCCTCCCTAAAGCCGTTATCCATTCCCCGATGCAGATAAACATGTTTAAGGCATTCCGCTTCAAGTGGGTTCTGGCCAGACATCAGCTGAACAATCCTTGCTGACTCTTTCCAAGTCATACCTATCCAGCCCGTCATGAACCAGCAGACATCCTCTCTATATAGGAATCCGTATGGGAATCGCCATTTGTCAAATAGCCGTACTACACCGTGCTTCTTCTTATAGTCTTCAATGTTATGGACGTGAATTTCGTAAATCAGCCGTGCACTGTATAGGGCAGTAATGGTAAGCAGGTCTTCCATAGAAGTTATCTTACCGAAAAGTATCTCAGCCATTTCCTTTGCCAACTTGTCACCAAAGAAAGGAATGCTTCTGTCTTCTTCATCAAACAATGTCTGATAACCATTTGAATAATACAGAATGTTTGCACTTCCACGATGATACATGTCTGGACATACCTTGCCAGCCTTGACGATTTCATGTTGAATGCGCTTGATGCGAGTCAGCGTATCTGAGCGGATGACGTTAAATCTGAATATATGTATGTTGTCTGTCGGCTCAACATCACCGTCAATGCAAAGCGTATCTAATCCGTCATCTCCTTCCACTTCATAAACCTTATAATGTTCTGCTACACCATCAGGACAGACAACTATAGAATAGCCTTTCTGCTTCTTCCTATATCCACGAAACGTATTGATTTCTTCTTCACTCTGAATGTTGTCTATGTCTGATGTGCGGGCAACATTGTCATACCCGAATACTTCTGTAGCCTTGAAATATGCCCAGTCATAGGTATCTTCATCAACCTCAATGTCCATCGTCGTATCACTATCTTCATCGCCCCAAAAGTCTATCGGTGTAAGGCTGATACTTCCAAGGCAAATGTTAGTAATTCCAAGTGCATGACAAACATGCGAAGCGGTCATCCATCTGTGGCCTGGTCCGATAAGTGCATCAGGCATAGACGTTAGTTCTTTCACGTATCGGTGCATCGCCAAGAAGTAATCGACCTGCTTCCTATTCTCAATAAAAGTGAGTTCCTGTAACAAGGTAAATGTTCTGACTCCAAGATTGGGAATGCTCTCTTTCCCTTCTATGACGAGCTTTCTTAATTGTTCTATTGCTGTTTCCATATAGTAGTTATTTTACTAATGGGTTATTGGAATTGTATGCAGCATAACTGATGACCACTTGATTACCAAGTGCAGGGTCATAGTCAAGGATGAGGTCGCCATACTTGCGTCCTTCTGCCAACAGATTGCATAAAAGAATCTCGTCTTCCGTCAGAACTTCATGCTCTGTTCCTGTGACAAGACGGACAACGATGCCGTCCATCTTTGGTATCATGTCATACGATGTAAACAACTCGTATAGATACTTTGCGCCACTTTTACCATTAGAGGCATACGACATGATTTCCTCAGTACAGAACAACTCAGAATGGAAAAGCTCACAGAGTTGTTCAACGAGTATATAGTTTCTGACACCTTTCAATGCCGGTATGGCTTGAACTATAAAATCACTGATAACGGACATTCGCTCATAGTAGTGTTCCAAGAACTCTATTCTAAAATGTTTCTTCCGTTTTATTCTGTTCATGGGAGTGCTACCCAAGAACATAGAGTCCTTCGCTTGTTTGATAAGCTCTGCTTTCTTCGACTTGGATAGTTGTCTTATGGTCGGTATGAAGCCACCATGTTCTCGTATTATACTGAAATTCTGTAAAGCTTTTGCTTTATAGTACAAGCTATCGTCCCATCTGTTTAACGTATCTAAGTCCAAATCTTCGGTTCTGAAGCGTTCTTTTACATGTTTTTCAACGAATCCATAGAAAGATGTATGCCACAAGCAACAAGCAGCCAGTTCTTCTTTGGTTGCTTTTACGTCTAGTGCTACTATCAACTCTTTGGTAAGCGAGTGCTCCCACAAGTCACCCTCCATCGGATAAGCGTTAAGATGCAGTCCGCTACCGTCCTCCCAGTCTTCCATGGTTATGTGACACACCTTGTCATTGGCATCCTCATGGAAAACTGGTTGTAACAGACGCAGCATGTCAATATGGATTTTGTACCAGCCAAGACTTTGCCTCATGTCTGGGTACATCCTGACAATATGAGGAGCCACATCCTCATACCGTACGCAGTCTAAAAGTTCCTTGAATGTCATATCAAACCTTTTTGTTGATTTCTATGTTAATCTCAGTCTCAAACTTCTGTACATATATGAAGTCAGTGATAGCGAAGTTCATGTGGTCAAAGAGGTTGTGAAATGCACTGATTAGGTGCAAGTCTTTCGTCAGTTCTCTATCAAGCCCCTCATTCCAATTAGGCGGTGGGCAGTCCATACCGATAAAAGTGTCAAAGTCCTCATTGATGTCCCTTGGCAGGGTTAGCGTTGGCAGCGTAACACCATCATCATATAATGGGTTCCAACCTCTGTCACAGATTGCGCCCCAAAGTTCTTCGCGTTCTTCACCTTGCAAGGGGTGAAGTTCTGGATAGTCATAGGAGAGGAAGCATTTAGCTGTAACCTCCATATCATCCCCCCAGGCGTTTTCTTTGATGCTGCCCCAGATACTATAAGCCCTGTCGTACATATCCTTCAGTGCGTCTCTCAGAGCATCGTTAAAGGCGATGATGTCTGGTAGAATATCCTCTTGGTGAGCCAGCACTCTCTTATTTATCATGCTCTTACGCAAGGATAACAGGCAGTCGCAATCGGAATAATCGTGCCGATTGTCGTTGTATTTCCATAGAATCTCTCTCTCGATGAGTTCAATGTCGTAATCATGTAAGTCAACCATATTACTACTTCTTTTCAAATTACACTGCAAAATAAACAAAGACCTCCGCCAACTGGTGGCAGAGGTCTTTGGGATTTATCCCAAATCGGTCATTAGAAAAAGTTTCTTGTCATTTTCTAATGACCGCCATTAGAAAAACAGCTTTGTATATGCTTGATTTATAAATATTTACTAACTTTACCACGAAAAAAAGGATATACTCCGATGCGAAACTGTGACATAAAGTTTGTAAATAAGGAAATAACACCTTTTGGTGGTCTTTCCCTGTTCTTCAAAATGCTTGAGAAATGCCATTTTGAAGAGCATGTTATGCAAAGTGGT
>NZ_NPJK01000004.1:0-111811 GCF_002251285.1 Prevotella sp. P5-64 | reverse complement strand
CAACATCGAAGTTGTCTATAAGCACATCCGGAAGAATGGCGCGTAGTAGCTTGGTCTGTTCCATATGGCAAAGGTACGACTTTATTCCTAACATACGGTGTTACCAACCGGAAAAATCCGCAGACCCCCTATCCCGCTTCTGAACTTCAGGCTCGCCAGACCACGCCACCGATGCACTCACGCTGACCAAAAATAAGGAAATGGAGATAAAAGAAAAAGTCAAGTCTTCCGACTTGACTTCTCTGTTGGGATACCCGGACTCGAACCAGGAAAGGCAGGACCAGAATCTGCAGTGTTACCATTACACCATATCCCAATTTGTTTCGAGCAATTGCCTCTTGCTCATTTGCGATTGCAAAGGTAGTGCTTTTTTTTCATACCCCAAAACTTTTTGCGCTTTTTTTCATAAAAAATTTCATTTTAGCGGTACTTTATACCATTATTCGGAGAATTAGGGTTAACTTTGCAGTATAAATCAAATTAGAAGACAACTGAATGACAACAACAAACAAATTGGTTGAGACCATTACTGAAGGTATACAGGAAAAGAAAGGTAAAAACATCGTGATAGCCGACCTCAGCGGCATCGACGGCGCCATCGCTCAATACTTCATCATCTGTCAGGGCAATTCACCCGCACAGGTAGAGGCTATAGCCGAGTCGGTGGGCGACATGGTGCGCGAGCGCATGGGCGAGAAGCCCGTAGGCGTGGTGGGTCTTGAGACCGACCAGTGGGTGGCTATCGACTTTGTCGATGCCTTGGTACATATCTTCCTGCCCGAGGTACGCGAGTTCTACGACCTTGAGCACCTCTGGGAAGATGCACATCTTACCCGCATCCCCGACCTTGACTGATATATACACCTTATTATATATATAATATATAGCTATCATGAACAATTTCAATCCCAAAGATAAGCGACCCAACGACCAGCAACCCAAGATGCCCAAGTTCAACATGAACTGGCTCTACATATCGGTGCTTATCTTTATCGCCGTCATCGCCTTTAGCGGCGGAGGCAACCTGTTGGGCGTACAGGGCGTAAGCCAGGAGGCTACATACACCAAGTTCAAAGAATACGTAAGCAAGGGTTACGCCAGCAGGATTATCATCAACAACCAGGAGCACGAACTCAAGATGTATGTCAAGCCCCAAGCCCTCAAAGCCGTCTTCAACCAGCCGGCAGAGAAACTGGGCAAAGACCCATACGTCAAAGTCAACTATGGTTCGGTAGACAAGATAGAAGACTTCCTCTTGACAGCCCAGAAGAGCGGCAAGCTCAAGGACTATGACTACGAGAGACCCAATGAGAACACCCTGCTCAACCTGCTCTACAACTTCGGTCCCTTCCTGCTGCTCATCTTCGTATGGTTCTTCTTCATGAACCGCATGAACAGTGGCGGAGCCGGCGGCGGCGTATTCAATGTCGGCAAGAGCAAAGCCAAACTCTACGAGAAAGCCGGCGAGATGGGCGTCACATTCAAGGATGTGGCTGGTCAGGAAGGCGCCAAGCAAGAGGTGGAAGAAATCGTGGAGTTCCTGAAAAACCCAGAGAAGTTTACCGAGCTCGGAGGTAAAATCCCCAAGGGAGCGCTGCTTATCGGCCCTCCCGGAACCGGTAAGACGCTGCTGGCCAAAGCCGTGGCAGGCGAGGCCGACGTGCCCTTCTTCTCGATGAGCGGTTCCGACTTTGTCGAGATGTTTGTCGGCGTGGGAGCCAGCCGCGTGCGCGACGTATTCCGTCAGGCCAAGGAGAAGGCACCCTGCATCATCTTCATCGACGAGATCGACGCCGTAGGACGAGCCCGCAGCAAGAGCCCCGCCACCGGCGGCAACGACGAGCGAGAGAACACCCTCAACGCCCTGCTCACCGAGATGGACGGCTTCGGCACCAACTCGGGTGTCATCGTGCTTGCTGCCACCAACCGAGTAGACATGCTCGACAAGGCACTGCTCCGTGCAGGCCGTTTCGACCGTCAGATACACGTAGACCTGCCCGACCTGGCTGAGCGAAAGGCCATTTTCAATGTCCACCTGCGCCCGCTGAAGAAGGACGATACCGTAGACGTAGACTTCCTTGCCCGCCATACCCCCGGATTTTCCGGAGCCGACATCGCCAATGTCTGCAACGAGGCTGCCCTCATCGCCGCCCGGCACAACAGCACCCATGTGGGCAAGCAGGACTTCCTCAACGCCGTAGACCGCATCATCGGCGGTCTGGAGAAGAAGACCAAGGTGATGACCGCCGACGAGAAGCGCGCCATAGCCATCCACGAGGCCGGCCACGCCACCATCTCGTGGTTCTGCCAGTACGCCGACCCTCTGCTCAAGGTCACCATCGTACCCCGCGGTCAGGCCTTGGGCGCCGCATGGTATCTGCCCGAAGAGCGCGTCATCACCACCAAGGAGGAGATGCTCGACGAGATGTGCGCCCTGCTCGGAGGCCGCGCCGCAGAAGAGCTCTTCCGCGGTTCCATCTCCACTGGCGCCATGAACGACCTGGAGCGCGCCACCAAGAGTGCCTATGGCATGGTGGCTTATGCCGGTATGAGCGAAGCATTGCCCAATATCTGTTATTACAACAACCAGGAGTACCAGTTCCAGCGCCCCTACTCTGAGACCACAGCCAAGCTGATGGACGAGGAAGTGCTCAAGATGATAAACACCCAGTACGAGCGCGCCAAAAAACTGCTCAACGAGCACGCCGAGGGTCACCGCCAGCTGGCAGAGCTGCTCTTCCAGAAGGAGGTAATCTTCGCCGAAGATGTAGAGAAAATCTTCGGCAAGCGCCCATGGGTGAGCCGCTCTGAGGAAATCATCGAGGCCAACGAGGCCAATGCCCCCAAGCTCGAAGACATGCCCGAGGCTGTGAAGCAGGCCCAGGCCGAGCACGAGCGTGCCAAGGCTGAAGCCGAAGCCAAGCACAACAACAAAGAAAATCAAGATAAAGAGGAGGAGTAAGAGTATGAGTCCAAAAATGAAGAATTTTATCGTCCGCGCCATCACTGGCGCCCTGTTTGTTGCCATCATGGTCGCCGGACTTCTTGACCCCACCGCCATGATAGGGCTCTTCGCCCTCATCACAGGCCTTGCTCTGTGGGAATATACAGGTTTGGTCAACAACATTGAGAATGTCTGCATCAACCGGTTCATCTCTACCGTGGCAGGCGTCTATCTCTTTGTCGCCATCGCCGGCATCAACAGCGGCATCATCCAGACCAATGCCGTCTTTGTGCCCTATCTGCTCACGGTGGTCTATCTCTTTATCAGCGAGCTCTACACGCGCAACGCCAATGCCGTCAACGACTGGGCCTATACCATGCTCGGCCAGATGTATATCGCCCTGCCCTTGGCGTGCATCAATGTGCTGGCCTTCCGCCAGCAGCCCGACGGCACCATCTCCTTCTACTTCCTGCTGCCCCTGTCGGTCTACATCTTCCTGTGGGTCAACGACACCGGCGCCTACCTCAGCGGCTCACTCTTGGGACGCCACAAGCTCTTCCCCCGCATCAGCCCTGGCAAGTCGTGGGAAGGCTCCATCGGCGGCGGACTCTTGGTGCTCGCCGTAGCAGCCCTGCTCGGATGGTGGGAGAACAGCCACGAGTGCCTCTCCGGCCTCTCTGTCATCGAGTGGATGGGCCTCGGACTGGTAGTGGTATTCTTCGGCACCTGGGGCGACCTCGTCGAGAGTCTCTTCAAGCGCACCCTGGGCATCAAGGACAGCGGCAGCATCCTGCCGGGCCATGGTGGCATGCTCGACCGTTTTGACTCGTCGCTTATGGCCATCCCCGCATCTGTCATCTATATCTATTCACTCACCTTACTCTAAAAGATGAAGCAAGTAAAACCCAAGAAGAACTTAGGCCAGCACTTCCTGATAGACCTGGGCATAGCTCGGCGTATAGCCGACACGGTAGATGCCTGCCCCGACCTGCCCGTGCTCGAGATAGGCCCTGGCATGGGCGTGCTCACCCAGTATCTGGTAGAGAAGCCACGCCCCGTCAAGGCCATCGAGATTGACCGCGAGTCGGTGGTTTACCTCCACGACCGTTTCCCCAAGCTCCAGGACAACATTATCGGCGACGACTTCCTGCGCATGGACCTCACCACCATCTTCGACGGCCAGCCCTTTGTGCTCACGGGCAACTACCCCTACGACATATCCTCACAGATATTCTTCAAGATGCTCGACAACAAGGAGCTCATTCCCTGCTGCACCGGCATGATACAGCGCGAGGTGGCGCTGCGCATGGCGGCACAGCCCGGCAACAAGACCTACGGCATATTGTCGGTACTCATACAGGCATGGTACAATGTGGAATATCTCTTCACTGTAGATGAAGACGTGTTCAACCCACCGCCAAAGGTGAAGAGTGCGGTGATAAGAATGACGCGCAACGACGTGACCTCACTGGGCTGCGACGAGCGTCTCTTCAAGCGTCTGGTCAAGACGGTGTTCAACCAGCGCCGCAAGATGCTTCGCGTGAGCATCAAACAGATGTTCGGGGCGCAGAAGCCAGCAGACGAGTTCTTCACCCAGCCTATCATGACCCGACGCCCCGAACAGCTTGCTATCTCCGAGTTTGTCGACTTGACCAACCAGATAGCCCCCTACATGGGATAATCAATCAGTTTTTACAATTTTATACGAGACATTGCCTTTGCGGATGATATACACTCCCTTGGGCAATGTCTTTATCGTTTGCAGCGAGCCCAACCGCTTGCCGTCGATGGCATACACGGCAGTAGAGGCGGCATCGTCGGTGCCCAACTCGGGCATGGTGATGCCGTTGGCCGTATTGCCAAAGGAGAACGAGCTCACCAGCGACTCGGCATAGCTTTTCACAACTTTTTCGCCTTTCTGCAGCACCACGGTGTTGCCCTTGAAGACGATGCGGTTTATGTCTGTGCCTATCTTGTAACTCACCTCACTGTTCACACCGTCGTTGAGGCGGAAAGTGAGCATCGAGTCTTCGGCCCACATGGTACAGCTGCAGCAGAGGGCCAGCAGAGATAAAACTGTCTTTTTCATCTTGATGTTTGTTTAGGCTGCAAATATAGGCAAAATTAGCGAATAAAAGCGACTTGCCCATGATTATTTCAGATTTTGTAAAGATTTCTGGCGATTTTCTTGTTGTTTCAGAACAAAAGCAGTATCTTTGAGGCGACTAAGAGGACGGAAACCGGCAGGACGAGCGAGTTTGTCAGGTCCGTCCAGACCAAAGTTTAAAGTGTATAACATAGTTAACAACGGTCCAAGTCTGTATTACGTGTCAGCGATGAGATGTCTGCAGATGCTAATTGGACTATGATATTTGCAAGCCTCCGAGATGTGATATCTCTGAGGCTTTTTTGTTTGCCTGCAGTGCTCCGCCACCACGCCGTCGCCATCGCCCATACCGCGGAGTGCATCAACAAATTGGTTTCAGGGTTTGATTTATCGGTTGCAAGCCTTGCCATAACTATTGCAGAGCCTGCAACCGTCATTTCACGCCACAAACTGCATTTTCCGAGCATCTCTGGCTGGATGGTGGTCATTCCCTGCGAGGCGAGGGACATCACCTGCGAGATGGTGGTCATTCCCTGCGAGGCGAGGGGCATCACCTGCGAGGCGAGGATCATTCCCTGCGAGACGAGGGGCATCACCTGCGAGGCGAGGGGCATCACCGCTCCCGGCGCCCTACCCTATGGCCCGCTATAGGCTGACTGCGGGGCTGACTATCAACCCTAAATGCTGGTAAATCACATAGAATAATGACACAAAAACAAGAAAAGGCGGGTTTTTCACGCAAAGGAAGGAAATAATTATTACATTTGCGATTGACTAATGTCAATCCCGTCAAGTTACCCGCGACGCCCGCCCTCACGCCGTTCTCCCAGGCTGCGACCGGGGGCATATAACTTACCACAATGAAAGATATGAAACTTAAAGACCATTACGATGTGATTATCATTGGTGGAGGCATCACAGGCGCAGGCACTGCCCGCGACTGTAGCATGCGTGGCCTGCGCGTACTGCTCGTCGAGCGCCACGACTTCACCCACGGCGCCACCGGCCGCAACCACGGTCTGCTGCACAGTGGTGCCCGCTATGCCGTCACCGACCAGGAGAGCGCTACCGAGTGTATCGTGGAGAACAAGATACTGCGACGCATTGCGCCCCACTGCGTGGAAGAGCACGACGGACTCTTCATCACGCTGCCCGAAGACGACCTGGCTTACCAGCAGCTCTTCGTCGACAGCTGTCTGCGTGCCGGCATCCGCGCCGAGATTATCGACCCCAAGCTGGCGCTCAAGCGCGAGCCCTCTGTCAACCCCGACCTGATAGGCGCTGTGGTGGTGCCCGACGGCAGCATCGACCCCTTCCTGCTCACGATGAGCAATGTGCTCGACGCCCGTCGTCATGGTGCCGACATGCTTACCTATCACGAAGCCTCAAGCCTCATCATACGCAACGGAAGGGTCGAAGGAGTAAACCTGCGCAACACCATAACCGGTGAGCGCATGGAGGCCCACGCCACCATCACCATCAATGCCGCCGGCATCTGGGGCATGGAGATAGCGCGCATGGCTGGGGTGACGGTCAACATGTTTCCCGCCAAGGGCTCGCTGCTGGTCTTCGGCCACCGCGTCAACAATATGGTCATCAACCGCTGCCGCAAGCCTGCCAACGCCGACATACTCGTGCCGGGCGACGTCATCACCGTGATAGGCACCACCTCCGAGCGCGTGCCTATGGAGGAAGTCGAGAACATGAGGGTAACCCCCGAAGAGGTCGACGTGCTGCTCAAGGAGGGATGCAAACTGGCGCCCTCGCTGGCGTCAACGCGAATTTTGCGAGCCTATGCCGGAGTGAGGCCACTCGTGGCAAGCGACCACGACGCCACGGGTCGCAGCATAAGCCGAGGCATCGTGTGTCTGGACCACGAGGTGCGAGACGGACTGGCGGGCTTCATCACCATCACCGGCGGCAAGCTCATGACCTACCGACTCATGGCCGAGATGGCTACCGACAAGGTGTGCGAGAAGCTCAACATACAGCGTGAGTGCGAGACTGCCATCACGCCGCTGCCCAACCCCGAAATGCGCAGCGACAAGGCGTTCCGCCACCATGGAACCATGACTCCAGAGCCGCTGGTGTGCGAGTGTGAGGGCGTATCGCGCCGCGATGTAAAGCAGCTCATAGACGACCATCAGGTCACCAGCCTCTCCCAGCTGCGCCGACGCACCCGCCTGGGCATGGGCACCTGTCAGGGACAGCTCTGCGCCTATCGTGCCGAGCGCATGCTCGAAGAACTCTGCCACAAGACCAAGGCCCAGAGCCGTCAGGACGTGATGCGTTTTCTCAACGAGCGCTGGAAGGGTATGGCAGCCGTAGCCTGGGGCCCCACACTGAGCGAATGTCAGCTCATGGGCTACATCTACCAGTCTATCTTGGGTATTAGGAAAGAGAAATAACAACGACAAGCAATCAGAATAACGTGAAATTTGATACTATTATAATAGGTGGAGGTCTCAGCGGACTCACTTGCGGCATCAGCCTTGCCGAGGGTGGGCAGCATGTGGCCATCATCAGTCGCGGACAGAGCAGCATGTTCTTCAGCGACGGTTCGTTCGGTCTCCTGGGCTACGACAACGAGGGCAACGAAGTGGCGCACCCCGCCGAGGCTATGGGCCAGTTGGCCGCCACGCATCCCTACACCAAGATGGGTGCCGAGCGCACCCTCTCTCTTGCCCGTCGGGCGCAGTCACTGCTCCAGGCTGCCGGCGTAGAGATGGACGGCAGCTACGACGCCAACCACACGCGCGTCACCCAGTTTGGCACCGCCATGCCGGCATGGCTCACCATCGTGGGCCACGACAAAGACGGTGAAGCCACCTTCCCCTTCATCTACGGCAGAAGCATCCAGACCACACTGCAAAAGCGGTTTGAACTCCTCGGCGGAACCTATCTGCTGGGCGACGAGATAGTGGCTGCCAAGGCGTGGAGCGCCGATGGCACAAGGCTCATAAGCGTAACATCGAAGCACCTGAACGCCGAGCCGCTCGAAGCCGACCACTTCGTGCTGGCGGCAGGCTCGTTCTACAGCGGTGGCATCATGGCCGACTACGAGCACGTGTTCGAGCCCGTGTTCGACCTCCGTGTCGACGCACTCGCCGACCGCAGCCAGTGGGCACTCGACGATGCCTTCGACGAGCAGCCCTTCATGGAGTTTGGCGTGGTTACCGACGCCACATTCAGGGTCACCAAAGACGACAAGACCATCGACAATCTCTTTGCCATCGGCAGCATACTGAGCGGACACAACTCCATCAGCCTCGCCGACAAGGAAGGCGTGTCGATGATCACTGCCCTGCACGTGGCAGAGACCATAAAACAATAAAGAGCTATGAGTAAAGATATACAGTTATACCAGGTCAGCGAGAACGACCTGGAGAAGTGTCTGAAATGTTCCATCTGCAACGCGTACTGCCCGGTGAGCGGCGTCACGCTCAAGTTTCCCGGCCCCAAGTGGGCGGGGCCTGACGGCGAGCGCCACCGTCTGAAAGACGAGACCTGCTTTGACGAGAAGACCATGAAGATGTGCCTCAACTGCAAGCGTTGCGAGATTGTCTGTCCGCAAGGCGTCAAGGTGGGCGACATCATCCAGAGCGCCCGCATCAAGTACAGCCTGCAGGGCATAGGCATCAGAGAGTTTATGCTCGCCAATACCGACCTCGTGGGTACGCTCGCCACCCACTCCTTCGGACTCGCCAACCACGTGGTCAACATGGGACTTACCAAGTGGATGCTCCACAAGATGGTGGGCATACACCAGGGCCGCACCTTCCCTGCCTACGCCTCGCACACGTTTGAGGCGTGGTACCGCCGTGAAGCCGCCAAAGGCCAGCAGAGCTTCGACCGCAAGGTGGCTTACTTCCATGGTTGCTACGTCAACTACAACTTCCCCGAACTGGGCAAGCACCTCGTGCGGGTGCTCAACGCCATGGGCTATGGCGTATCACTCATCAAGGGAGAGCAGTGCTGCGGTCTGCCAGCCATAGCCAACGGCATGAGCGAGAAGGCACGCGCCAACGGCCGCCACAACATAGCCGCCATGGAGCGGGCACTACGCGACGCCGAGTGCATCGTCACCACCTCGTCATCGTGCACCTTCACCATGCGCAGCGAGTATGAGAGTCTGCTCAGACTCGACAACAGCAGCGTGGCAGAGAGCATCACCCTCGCCACCAAGTTTATCTACCAGCAACTCAAATCGGGCGCCGCCCAACTGCGTTTCAAGCCCGACTTCAAGCTGCGCGTGGCTTACCACTCAGCATGCCACATGGAGCGGTTGGGATGGACCATCTACAGCATCGAACTGCTCAAGATGATACCCGGCCTCGAGCTGGTCAAACTCGAAAGCCGCTGCTGTGGCATCGGTGGTACCTACGGCTTCAAGAAGGAGAATTACGATGTGTCGCAGTCTATCGGTGCCCCGCTCTTCAAGCAGATTGGCGAGGTAGACCCCGACGTAGTGGTCACCGACTGCGAGACCTGCAAGTGGCAGATAGAGATGAGCACACCCTACCGGGTAATGAACCCCATCTCAATCATCAACGACGCAATATTAGACTAAAACAAGACATATATGGAAAACAGAGTAACAATGGCATTGGACAATGCTACCACCACCAAGGCCCTGCAACTGGGATGTGGCGTGATAAGCACCGTGGGTGATGTCTTCGCCCAGCAGTTTGCCGGCCACAAGGCCATCATCGTCGCCGACAAGACCACATGGCACGTGGCTGGAGCCAAGGTAGCCGAAATCCTCGCCCGCGATGGCATCGCCACCTGCGAACCTTATATCTTCGACGAGCCCGAGATGCACGCCGAATGGAAATACATAGACCGCCTGGATGCCGTGCTGGCTCAGACCGACGCCGTGGCAATAGCCGTGGGCTCGGGCACCATCAACGACACCACCAAGCTCTGCTCGGCCCATCAGCAGCGACCCTACATGGTAGTGGCGACAGCCGCCTCGATGGACGGATATGTGGCGTCGGGCGCATCGATAACCAAGGACGGCAAGAAGCAGACCTTCGCCTGCCCCGCTCCCCAGGCTGTGGTGGCCGATGTCGACATCATAGCCGGCGCACCCGAAGCCATGACCGCCTCGGGCTACGGCGACCTCTTCGCCAAGGTTCCGGCTGGAGCCGACTGGATAGTGGCCGACGTGATAGGCAACGAGAAGATAGACCCGCTGTCGTGGAGCATCGTGCAGGACGGACTGCACAGCGCGCTCGCCGACCCCGAGGGCGCACGGCGTGGCGACAAGCACGCCATAGAGCAGCTCATAGAGGGCCTGTTGCTCGGCGGATTTGCCATGCAGGCCTACCCCAAGACCTCGAGGCCCGCCTCGGGTGCCGAACACCAAGTGAGCCACATGCTCAATATGGCCAATTTCACCATGGCCAACGGCAATATGCCTTCGCATGGTTTCCAGGTGAGCATGGGTGTGCTGGTGTCGCTCTCGCTCTATGAGTATCTGCTCGAGATGGACATCGAGCATCTTGACATCGAAGCCTGTGTCTCGGCATGGCCCTCGCTCGAAGAGCAGGAGGCCCACACGCGCGACACCTTTGCTGGCTCGGGTCTGGAGGACTTCTGCGTGGGAGAGATATGCGCCAAATATGTAAGCCGCGACCAACTGCGCCAAGAGCTGACCGACATCCGCGACAACTGGAGCACACTGCGCGAGCGGCTGCAGCAGCAGCTGGTATCGGTGGCAGAGGCCAAGCGCCGTCTGCAGATGGTGGGCGCGCCCACCGAGCCCGAAGATATCGACATCAGCCGCAGCTATCTCAAGGAAATCATCTACAAGTCGCAGTTTATACGCCGCCGCTACACCATCATGGATGTCGCCGTAAGGCTCAACCGCTATGAAGAGTGGCTCGACCGCCTCTTCTCAGAGCGCGGACTGTGGCCCATAGAACGCTAAGACCCAGACTATAACCCTATTAACTACTGACAGATATGACCAAGACATTCAAATACTGGCAATGGCGCACCATCTTCGCCACCATGATAGGCTATGCCATCTTCTACTTCGTGAGAAAGAACTTCTCGTTTGCCATCCCCGGACTCACCGCCGAATATGGCATCTCCAAGACCAGCTTCGGTATCATCATGACCCTGGTGACGGTGGTCTATGGCGCGTCGAGATTTCTCAACGGCTATCTCGCCGACCGCTTCAACGCCCGCTACCACATGGCGATAGGACTGCTGCTCTGTGCCGCAGCCAACTACGCCTTCGGCTTTGGCGCCGACCTGAGTTACCTCATCACCGGCGAGAGCTCGGGACCGCAGTTTGTCAACACCATGGTATTCATCTTCGGCCTGTTCCTGCTGCTGAACAACCTCTTCCAAGGCTCGGGCTTCCCCCCGTGCAACCGCCTGCTCACCCACTGGATTCCCGCCAATGAGCTGGCTACCAAGATGTCTATCTGGAACACCTCCCACTCGATAGGAGCCTCTATCGTGGCCATCCTCTGCGGCTACATCATGGCAACGATGGGCCAGGGCGCGTGGAAGTGGTGCTTCTGGATACCCGCCACCATTGCCCTCGTGGGCGCGATAGGCATCTATGTCTTCCTGCGCGACACGCCGTCGTCGGTAGGACTGCCCGAGCTCCACACCATCAACAAGAAGGGCAAGGAGGGAGGCACCGAGTACAAGGCGTTCCTGCGCAAGATGGTATTCCGCAACAAGTGGATATGGATATTGGCCATCGCCAACTTCATGGTCTACATCGTGCGCTTCGCTGTGCTCGATTGGGGTCCCACCTTCCTCAAGGAGGCTCGCGGCATGAGCCTTGCCAACGCCGGATGGACAGTAGCCATCTTCGAGATATTCGGCATCATCGGCATGATAGTCTCGGGCTGGCTCACCGACCACGTGTTCAAGGGCAAGGCCCATCGCACCTGCTTCTGGTTCATGGTGGGCGTGGCTGTGTTTATGACCATCTTCGTATCGCTGCCCGCCGGCACATCGATGCCCGTGATGGTGGTAGTGCTCGCCATGGCAGGTTTCTTCATCTACGGCCCGCAGGCGCTGATAGGCATCGCCGCCTCTAACCAGGCCACCAACCGCGCCGCAGCCACCGCCAACGGACTCATCGGAATGTTTGGCTATGCCAGCGGAATCGTGAGCGGCATCGGCGTGGGTATGCTCGTCGACGCATGGGGTAACTGGGACTATGTATTCTATGGTATGATAGGTATCGCCGTGCTCTGCGTGGCTGTCTTCACGCTCATGTGGAACGCCAAGGCCGACGGCTATGCCGAAGAAGAAACCGCTAAACTGTAAACTATGCAACTGGAAAAAATCAAGCATGTGGCGCTCGACATGGATGGCACCATCTATCTCGGCGACACGCTCTTTCCCTACACCCTCGACTTCCTCGACAAGCTCAAGAGGATGGGTATAAGCTACTCGTTTCTGACCAACAACCCGTCGAAGTCGATAGAGGACTATCTGAAGAAGCTCGCACGCATGGGAATACATGCTACCGAGGAAGAGATATACAACACCACCGTGGCGACCATCGACTATATCAAGGCCCACTACCCCGAGGCGCGGCGCCTCTTCCTCTTGGGCACGCCCAGCATGATTTCCCAATTTGAGGCAGCCGGCTTCACATCCTGCGAGGACACCGCCGAAGACGTGCCGGATATCGTAGTAGCTGCCTTTGACATGACCCTCACCTACAAGAGGCTGTGCAGGGCGGCATGGTGGATAAGCAGGGGGCTACCCTACATCGCCACCAACCCCGACCGGGTGTGCCCCACCAACGAGGAGACCGTGCTGGTAGACTGCGGCTCTATCTGCCGCTGCCTGGAGAGCGCCACCGGACGCAAGCCCGACATCACGCTGGGCAAGCCCGACCCCAATATGCTCATCGGAATACAGCAACAGCGCGGGCTCAAGCCCGAAGAGATACTCATGGTGGGCGACCGCATCTATACCGACATTGCTATGGCGTTCAATGCGGGCGCCATGGGCTGTCTGGTGCTCTCGGGCGAGACCACGATGGAGGTGGCGCAGGCAGCCGAACGCCAGCCCGACCTCATCGTAGACAGCATCGAGGTGCTCGGCAACATGTTACAACAAATCCACGACCGATGATGCGCAGACCTATATTGACTCTACTGCTCCTGGTGCTCTGCCTGGGCTGCGTGGCACAGGACTTCCCCAAGCGTATCTTCTCGGGGTATCAGGGCGACTTCCACGTTCAGGGCGCTGCCTATGACCGTCAGCGCCAGTGTGTGTACATGTCGTTTACCACCAAACTGATGAAATACGATCTCCAGGGCCGTCTCATCGCCAGCGTCAACGGACTCACGGGCCATCTGGGCTGCATCGGCATTAACCCCGATGACGGCAGACTCTACGGGTCGCTCGAGTACAAGCACGACGTGATAGGCACGGGCATCACGGGCAACCTGGGCGTGAAAAACGACGCCCGCACGGGCTTCTATGTGGCCATCTTCGACCTCGACAAGATAGACCGCATCGACATGAGCCCCGACGAGGTGATGACCACGGTGTATATCCCCGAAGTGGTGGCCGACTGCGAAGCCACCGTCGTCAACAACGGTCGCCAGGTGGCGCATCGCTACGGCGCATCGGGCATCGACGGCCTCACCTTTGCTCCGCAGTGGGGCAAGAGGTCTGGTCGCAACTATCTCTACCTGGGCTACGGTGTCTATGGTGACACCACGCGCACAGACAATGACTATCAGGTGTTGCTCTGCTATGATGTGCGCCAGTGGAGCAGGTATGCACGCAAGATAGACCCCACCCACATCCACGAGTCGGGTCCCGCGAAGCCGCGCGCCAAGTACTTTGTCTATACGGGCAACTCAGATTATGGCATCCAGAACCTGGAATACGACGCCTCGACGGGCTACATGTTCGCCGCGGTCTATCACGGCTACAAGAGCCAGTGGCCCCGCTATGAGATGTATGCCATCGACACGCGCGTCAAGCCTCACAAGGGTTGGCTGCGGGGTGTGGAGCCGAGAGAGAAGGCCCCTCTGCTCACCCTGGTGCATAGTGGCAAACCCTCAGCAGGCGGCGAGGTATGGGGATGGGAGCGTACGCGTGGCGCCACAGGCATGATAGCCCTCGGCAACGGCCTCTTCTATCTCTCCGAGAATGGTCTGGTGAAGACCAAGGGCAAAGGCAACTACACCAATCTGCGCCTCTATCGCTGGAGCGATGACAAAGGTTTTGTAAGACAATAGCGCGCTGCCAAGGCAGACAGCGACCACAACCAACGGCCCGACGGACAGCTCCGTCGGGCCGTTGTTGTCTATGCTGGTGGCTATGTGTAGCGATGGCGTGACCACCGGTAGCTATGACGAGGGTAGCAAGAAGCAGCAGGGAGGACGGCAAGAGAGTAAGGGTAGCAACCTCAAGCAGCCTTGCATCACGCATCACGAGTTCCACAAGGCACCTCAAGTCATTGCAAACCATACGGATAGCAAGGCTACCCATGGTCATTGCCGGCTCGTATCGTAAGGCACATGTCCACGTATCAAAAGTCACGAAAGCTCGTATCATACGACACGTGCACACGTAACATACGTCACGTGCCAGCCGAGTGGACTGCGGTGGAAGTCGAGGTGAAACCGGCAGCGGCGCAAGGGCACACTACTGCGCGAAAAGGTAACGTATAGCATGTAGCCGTAGACATTACACACAGCAGGAGAATGGAATGAATTATGAAGAGGAATACTATCAAGTCGAGAATAACTCCTTCGGCTAAGCGCAACACCTACAGCGTTGCTATCCTTTTCTGTATCAATACCCAGGGTTGGGAAATCGCAACTCCTACAGAGTTGCCGGGGGTGCGTACCATCCCACGACGGGCACCCCTTAATGCTTAGTGTCGCTGTCCGCTAATACTCTTTTGAGCATAAAGAATCAGGGCGGGAATCCTCGCATGGAATTCAGTGCTATCAGTTGCCTTGCTTCTTGAAATTCAATTCCAATATCTTTTCGACTATCGTATGCGCTTAGCTGTACTTTATCTACTCGATTCTGATATGACCATCAACGACATCGCCATAAAACTGGGCTACGACTACCAAAGCTACTTCTACACAGCCTTTAAGCGAAAATATGGCGTAAGTCCTATTGAATATAGAGCCATGCAGCATGCTCAAGATGCAAAACATGAGGATGTTTAGCGCGGACGTAAAGGAAAGGAATGTTATTCTGTTTCAGCCTTCGGTTAATATCATCTGCATCAGTTCCTCGTTGGCTCTGTTGTTTACCGACGCATCCTTTACCTCAGAAAGATAGTCGAGTGTGGCAGAACATTCGCCTGTTATGTCTACGCCGATTACCTTCTCGTGGGCATATATGATGCGCAGGACGGCTTGGAGTTGCATGAGAGTCATGTCTCCATTACTCCAATCGGTAATGGCATCTTGCTTTCTAAGCACGTCCTTGTCTATGGAAATGTAGACAGGCTCATGTATCAACTTGCCTGCCTTTGAGGGCCATGCTTGATGATGGTCGATTTCTGCTTGGCTGTAGAACATCACTTTCTTCCTTAGAGGGGCTGGCACCTGGGATATCAATTCGTCAGAAGCACCAACGATAATGATATTCCTTACAAAAGAATTCTTCTCCAATACATCCGTAACCCAACCGCCACATGAAACAACACCCTTCCATTGTGGCTGCTGCATGTCAGGATGGTGGTCAAGCACAATCAGAGAGAACGGCTCTTGTAGTCTGGAAACCCAATATTCAGTAAGATAATGATAGTCGCCCGAATCAATAAAGTGAAGCGCCTTTGCAGGATACGGAGCAAGCAGCTGGCGCAGCTCTTTCATTCCATCCTCATCACAATAGCAGTCTACGCCATTAAGTTCACGACAGTCAACATGGACAATCTCCTGACTTGAGGCAAACGACTCGTAATCGTATACATCAGAGAAATTGAGGAGTATAATAGGCAGTTTCTTTTTCATAAACGCAAGAATTTTGGCAACAGTATTGCTATTAACACAAATGACCTATAAACAGCAGTCGGTAATGGCCGCATTGTTCGTATGTCATCAAGCAAATGGAGCACAAGTCTAAACCTGTGCTCCTTATCTAATTTTTCGTAATATCCAACATGCCTGTCATTACCAGTATGACAGCACGATTCATATTCATTATAATACCATTGGCATCTGCGCCTTCGGTATTTCTCCCTTTCCCGTGAGTTTATATCTTCGTGGGTGCGGACTTGATGATGGGCTTCTTGATGGTGATGGTTGCGCTGGTGCGGATATCCTCTACCGACGCACCTATCTCCAGGGTGTATTTGCCGGCATCGGTTACCCATGCCATGCGCTTCTCGTTGAACGAGGCGAGGTCAGCCAGGGGGATTGACATTTCCACGACCTCTGTCTCTCCGGCTTTGAGCAGTCGGGTCTTGGCAAAGGCTTTCAGCTCGCGGCTGGGTTTTTCCATCGCGCCCTTGGGAGCGTTGACGTAGAGCTGCACCACCTCTTTGCCATCTACGCTACCCACATTGGTCACGGGCACGCTGACGATATAGCGGCCCTTGACAAGGCGCACCTGTGGCTTGTCATATTTGAAAGAGGTGTATGACAGACCGTAGCCGAAGGGATAAGCCACGGCCTTCTTCTGCGTATTGAAATAGCGGTAGCCCAAATAGATATCTTCCTCGTAGTTGGTGTAGCCCAGGTCTTTCTTGGCGAGCACCACCGAGTCGGGGCGCAGCAGTTCGTCCCAGTTGAACTTGTAGTGCAGGGGGAAATTCTTGGCAGATGGGTAGTCGAAGTAGTCGAGCGCAAAGGTCATCGGCAGTCTGCCCGAAGGACATACCTTGCCCGTGAGCACATCGGCCACAGCATTGCCGCCCTCTTCGCCGGGCTGCCAAGCCATGACGATGGCATCGACCTTGTCGCGCCATGACGCCACATCGATGACGCCACCCACGTTGAGCACTACTATCACAGGCTTCTTCTGCGCGTGGAAAGCCTTGCTAACCTGGTCTATCAGCGTCAGCTCAGCCTTGGTGAGCAGATAGTCGCCCTCCTTGTAGTCGCGGTCTTCGGCCTCGCCCGAGTTGCGGGCGATGGTGATGATGGCCTTGGTGCAGTCCTTGGCACGATAGCCGATGAAGGCGCTGTTGATGGCAGGCTCCTCGGGCTCACGCATACCGAAGAACCAGTTGCGGAAGGTGGGCGTATTCTGCTCGTCGAGCAGCAGATACTGGTTGTCCATATAGTGGGTGTAATAGGTATCGAGTGTAGAGTGGAGGTTTACCTTGCTGTTGTGCAGTCCCTCGACGAGGGTCACGGTGTAGGGCTTGTAGACATCAGCGGCGCCGCGTCCGTTGGCATAAAACTTATACGCGCCAAGTCCGAAGAGCGCCACCTGGTCGTCTTCCACGAGGGGCAGAGGGCGCGCCTTGGTCACCGCCTGCTTGGCAGCATCACCAGTGATGAGGGCAGGCTCGCTGTTCTTGAGCAGCACCACGCCCTCGGTGGCAGCCTCGCGTGCCAGCACGGCGTGGGCCTTGAGGTCGGGAGCGAAGGTGGCTTCGACGCCACGGTAGTGGGGTGTGCGCATGATGTATCGCAGCACACGCCGCACATTGTTGTTGATTTCAGCCATCGTCAGCGTACCTTTCTTCACGCAGTCCAGGATATCCTGCACCTGCTGCGGAGTACCGCCCATGAGCAGGTCGTTGCCGGCATGTACCTGTGCGCGGGTGTCGCGTGCCTCCACCCAGTCGGTCATCACGATGCCGTTGAAGCGCCATTCCTTGCGCAGCAGGTCGGTGAGCAACTTGTGACTGTACTGGGTGTGCAGGCCATTGATACGGTTGTATGACGACATCACAGCCCAAGGCTTAGCCTCGCGGATGGCTATCTCGAATCCGCGAAGGTAGATTTCGCGGAGGGCGCGCTGCGACACACGGGCGTCGTTGAACATGCGCATCGTCTGCTGCGAGTTGGCGGCAAAGTGCTTGATGGTGGCGCCCACGCCCACAGACTGCAGACCCTTGGTGGCTGCCGCTGCCATATAGCCAGACAGCAACGGGTCTTCAGAATAGTACTCGAAGTTGCGGCCATTGAGCGGGTTGCGATGTACATTGAGACTCGGAGCCAACAGGATGTCGCCACCGTAGGCAAGCAGTTCGTCGCCCATTGTGGCACCCACGCGCTTTACCAGGTCGGTGTTCCATGTGGCAGCCAGCAGCGTAGCCACTGGGAAGCCGGTAGAATAGTAGGCTTTGCCGTCGCCTCTCACCAGCGTGTCCATGCGCACACCCGTGGCGCCATCCATCATGATGGTGTGGGTTATGCCCAGGCGGGGTATGGCGTAGGTGGTGCCGGCTCCGTTGGCGATGATATCCATGCCTTCAGCCGACTTGACTCCCACCAGCAGATGGGCTTTCTCTTCAAGGGTCATCGCTTTGACAATCTGGTCGATGGGCGCTTTGCCCAACTGGGGCAAGGGTTTTTGGGCGGTCATCGTCAGGCTGCACGACGCCACGGCAAATAGTAGGAATATTCTTGATAATTTCATGATAATAATGATTTTCTGCAAAATTAATATAATTTCATTAGACCTCCACGCTTTTAGGGCAAAAAGTTTGAAGGTGGGCGTAAAAAAATGGATTGAGGGGCTGGTTATCGTTGGATGAATGAAAACACAAAAAGCCGTGGCGGTGGCTGTCGTGGTGTGAGTTATCTGCTGTGGTTACACTGGCATTTAGTTGGTGCGGGTAACGCCTTCGGCTAAGCGCAACACTTACAGCGTTGCTATCCTCTTTTTCAAATTTTCCCAGGGTTGAGGCGCAACGCACCTCAACCCTGGGCTGGAAAATCGCAACTCCTACAGAGTTGCTATTGCTTGCACAAACCATCTGCGAGTTACGCCTACGGCTAAGCGCAACTCCTACAGCGTTGTCGAGGTGCACGCCATCCACTATGGGCTAACCAAACATGGCCTTAATGCGAAGCCCCATCTCAGTCTTCACCAAGGGAAAGAAGCTCGAGCCAACCGCATCAAGCACAGCAGGAATAAGCTCCAGTCCCTTGAGAAGGGCTGGGGAGGGGCGGCGGCTTTAGGGAGGGGCTTTTAGATAGATACAAAAAAAAGGGCAGACTGTTTCTCATTACCGAGAGCAGCCTGCCCTATACTTTACTATTCACCTAATGCTTATTTGACTTCTATGTGCTTAACGTCTTCCTTTTCCTCTTTCTTCTCGACCTTTGGCAGAACTACCTTGAGCACACCGTCGGCAACGTTGGCCTCAATCTTGTCGGCATCTACATTGTCTGGCAGAGCGTAACTCTGACGATAGCTGGTGTAAGAGAACTCGCGGCGCAGATAGTGTTCCTTCTTGTTCTCGTCCTTCTGCTCATTCTTGTTCTCGATAGAGAGGGTAAGATAGCCGTCTTTGTCGATACTCATGTTGACTTGCTCCTTCTTCAGGCCTGGAACAGCGACTTCCATAACATACTGCTTGTTGTCTTCCTTAACGTTGACAGCCGGAGCTGTGGTTGTGGTCTGTGCCATTACGGGTGTATTGAAGAAATTGTCATCAAACCAATTGTTCAACCAATCAAAATCATTGTTTCTACGAACTAACAACATAATTATTACCTCCTAATTGTATTTTATATTCTTCTTTTATCTTGCCGGTGTGGGTCTCGTCAACCTTGCGGTTGCCTTCGGCCTTCCGGCTTTCACTGATAGTTTTGCAAGTTGCATACCAACGGCGAAGAAGTGACAATTTGTCAGTGCGACGGGGCGATTGTGGCAGCAATGTTGAAAATAATTGGCTTTTACTGCCATAATCATGACAACAGGAAGGCAATATGGCATCATGGCAAGGATGGCGGTGACGGCGGTAAAGACAATGAGAGCGACAGGCATCGCTATGGACAGGACAAAAAAAATGAAGGCCGCAACTATTCCCATAGTCGCGGCCCCCGGATTGTTGTTTTTAAACCAACGCTATATTATGAAACAACAAATTATTTGAACATATAGAGTTCTCCTACACATGTCTGGTTGTACTCTTCGCCAAAGAAGTAACCATAGTAGCAAGTGTAAGGAATGAACTTTACATACTTACATGTAATTGCTGAGTAGAAGTTGATGCAAACAACACCATCTGTATAACCAGTTTCCAAAGCTCCACCAGTCTGAGATGTCCAGTTCTGACCATCGTTACTGGTAAAGATTTCAAGGGTATAAGGACCGTAAGGTGCGTCATAACCATACTGGTAAGCAACACCAATCAGAGGCTGGGGAGTTTTGAACTCACAGTAAATTGGCTCTGGACCAGCATACATATCTGCCCATGTGCTGGTGTATGTATCCATGAGCTTTTCAGTATAGTCTTCTTCCTGGAAGGTGTAGGTCAGATCAGCTGCAGTAAGCTTGGTCTTGGTCAACAGATCGTCGCTGAAGCCCTTGAAGTTGGTTACCTTCTTGTCCAACAATGTATAATAAGCATTGTGGTCCTTACCCACAGCAACCTTAGAAGCAGACTTGACGTCAGTAATCTTGATGGCTGCAATAGCTTTGCCAGAAACGTTTCTGATGGCTTCGCTGTCAGTTACTTTGAACTTGACAGGCTCAGCAGATACATTCTTGCCAGCAGGGATGGTAACAGTATTGTTCTCAATAGCCATACAGCCAGGAGCAAGAGCACTGTTCTTGTCAGCACCATAAGCAGCGGCGCCAGCAGCGGCAGCCTCTGTATCCTCAGCCACAGTAACGACTACGTCATTCTCTACAGGAGTAGTAATACGTACATAGAACTCGTATGTATCCTCGGGTACAACAAATCCTGCAGGAGTCTGAACTACAGTTGCCTGTGTTGCATTGGCAGGTGCAGATACCTCATTGATATATACCTTGGGATCATTGCTTGTCTGCTCCTCGGGGTGAAGGAGCGAGCCCACCTCGGGCTCACCCTGACATGCCGTAAAGAGGGGCAATGCGGCTATCAGCGCAACGGCTGATTTAATTATCATTGATTTCATAATCTTCTTACGTTTTTACAGTTTATTATTTACCATCAATACGTACATCCTGAATCCAAGTGGGAACCAAATTGTCCTTAGTTGTGGCATCGTTGCCATTGCCAGACCAATCCTTGAACTTGAAGCCCTGACCCTCATTGAACTTGTAGTAGAAGATGAAGCCGGGAGTGGTGGGATCGCAAGAGTACATATTGTTCTGAATCTCCTTCTGTGAGCGTGCCTTCTTCCACAGACGAACCTCGCTGTAGTAAGAGTTACCCTTGTTATAGGTAGAGTTAGAGCTGATAGATACAGAAGAAACGCGGGTCTCCTTGCCAGGCAGGTCCATAGAGTTGTCGAGCTGACCGTTGACATAGAGATACAACTTGGCACCGGTGCATACGTAGGCGATGTGATACCATGTGTTGGCGTTGAAGAGCATCTGGCTGTTCATCTGTGTACCCTGGGTCTTGATCTGCAGACGGTTACCCTCGATAGGAGCATCACCGAAGCGTACATAAACCTCATCGGGACCAGTACTGTAGATAGCCTGGTTGTTCATTTCACCCACACGTGTACCGAGCTTATCCTTGTTGATATTCATCTCCATAGTCCACTCTGTAGTAGTATAAGTCTCGTTGAGATCCTGGCCGATATAATGTCTTACGTTGAACTGTACAACAGGCTGGATAACCACCTGGTCAAGAACGAATACCATTACGCTACCAGACTTGAGGACATTGGCGTTGCCGCTAACCTTCTCGAGACGGAAGGCGAGTGCATACTTCTTACCGCTATTCTTGAGCTCATCGTTGTAAGGATTGACGGTGAGTGTAGCGGGGTTAGATACAGAAGTACCGGGTTCAATGGTCACCTCATTGGCAGAGAGCGAGAATGTTCCCTCAGGCAGAGCTGTATAAGAAGTCTCGTTCTTGGAGTTGAACTGCTCGAGAGCCTGAGCATCGTACACCAGCTTGAAGCTGCTTGCCTCGGTAGCCTTTTCAGACAGACGTACGTTGATGTCTGTAGAGACACACTCGTTGCCGACAGTAAGTTTCTGCGAAGAATTGGCATTAGTCGCTGTCTGCAGGATGTATGCCTGATTGGTGAGCTGGTCGTATTCGGCATTCTCACAACCTGTGAGGGCTACGGCGCCGAGAAGGATGCCACCATATATGAATTTTGAAATCTTTTTCATTATTGCAGTTATTATGAAATTAAATACTACTTAATCGCGGGATTCATAATCTGGATACCCTTACGCAGAGCGGGATAAGAAGGCTGCTTGCCTGCCATATACTCATACTCCATGTGATAGGTACCGATACCACCCTTCTGGACTTTCTTGCCATTGATGATGGGCTGCCAACGTGCCATACCCTCAAGACTCATCATCTCATTGCCATTGCGGTCAGTAAATGATACGCCACCAGCAAGAGCAAAGTTCTCGAAGTTCTCGGTAACGATGTACTTCTTGGCAACCTCTTCGGGCTCGAGTACGCCATTAAAGTTCATGATAGTACCCTGGAGACGACCATCGAGGTTAGCGTCACCGGTACATTGGTAAGCCTGAACGATGAAGTAGTTGAAGCAAGGACCGAGCTCTGAGTTGATAGTCTGAGGCTCACCGTCGATGACGAGCATCTTGTCTGTACCCGACTTTGGACCAAGACGGCGGCTGAGAGCCTCTACGAATACCTTCTCGGCAGCGGGAACACCAGAGATGTTACCTCTGTGACCGTAGTTAGGCTCATAGTCATAGTCGAAACCATCGTAGCCATACTTGTCGATGGTATCACAGATGGCATTGGCATACTTCACGATAGCCTCGTCGCCTTCACCCCAGAATGTAGTGGCATCCTCGCCCTCGGGAGTGAGCTGGTCGCCTACGTTCTGTACGATGAAACATACGAGAGCACGTGTACCCTTTACAGTCTGTACATATTGGAGGTCGGCCTTGCGCTCGGGTGTGAGGTTACGCCAGTTACCCCATATTGAAACGAAGTCTACGCTGTCGGGGAGACCGCGGAGCGAGTTTTCGAGAGAAGCACCGGCACCTACCCAGTTACCAAACCATCCGAAGGCTACGGGGTGGTCGCTCTTCTTATATGCTCTCAGAGCCTCATAGTACTCTGGAGTGCGCGCAGGGTCGGTGAGATTGACGGGATTCTTTGTCTCGACATCTGTGTCACAGGCAGCAAACATAAAGGCAACTACCGACACGAGCAGCATTTTGAATATATTTTTCATTGCTTTTGTCAATTTATTAGTTGATAATATAGTGATTACTTCTGCCACCACATCTTGGTAGCATAGTCATCGGCACCACCGAGGAGCTGTACAGCCTTCTGATAGTTTACAGGGTTGTTGGTAGGCTCAGTGTAGTCGAAAGGAATACGGTTGGGCACCTCAATGCTGTAAGAAGTAGTCTGGGCTACGGGGAATACCTTAGGATAGCCTGTACGACGAATCTCGCACCATCCCTCCTGACCGTCGGGGAAGAGGGCAATCCACTTCTGGACGATAAGGCGCTCAAGTTTCTCTGCTGCAGAAGCGCTGTTGTCCCACTTGATAGTGATGGTAGACATCTTGCCATGTGAACCACCGTAACCATCGGTAGCATCCTTATAGTCGGCAGGAGTACTTGCATCGTCTTCGAGGTAAGCATCTACGTTCTTGGCACCCCACTGCTCGAAAGAGAGCTTGATGGCCTGCTTGTAGAGAGACTCTACGTCGCCACCCATACCAGACCAGTTGGCCAGCGCACCTTCGGCACGGCAGAATGTCATTTCAGCTGCTGTGAGCCATACGCCACGAGAGTCCTTCTCGATGTTGGCTGCAGAGTAGAGACCACCGGCAACAGACTTATTACCAATGTTGGCACCGGCACGACAACCGATGATGGCGCGGTCGCCCTCGGTAGTTGTAGCACTGAAGTACTTGCTGATACGTGGGTCACCATAACCGTTCATATAGCTCTCGATGTCGGCACATGCGCGGCTGTCGCCCCACTCTACAGAGGTCTTCCACTGACCGTTGGGGTTGTAGTTGATGGCGCAGTTGTCGTCGTTAGAGGTGATGACACCAGCGGCAACAGCTTCCTCACCTACCTTCTTGGCATAGTCGGGAGCCACGAAGCGCATACGGATAGCCATACGCAGTTTGAGAGAGTTGGCAAATTTCACCCACTTGGTGAAGTCGCCACCATAGACCTGGTCGGCGTCCTTGAACTGTACGAGGCTACCACCGTTGGCGGCGATCATACCGTTGATTACACCGAGGGCGTGGTCGAGGTCAGCCACGAGAGTCTTGTAGATGGTCTCCTGTGAAGAGTAGGCATTGGGATCTTCCTCAGCGCCGATTGGCAGAGGACCATACATATCGGTAAGACGCAGGAATGACTGTGCGCGCAGGATCAGAGCCCATGCGTAAGGCAGACTCTCCTTGGTAGAGAGACGGGCAATCTCATTGAAAGCCGAAACGGTCTTCTTCATACTGTCGGCGAATGGATAACGTACCCATCCTACAGGAGCATTCATCTTGGCGAAGTTGCTACCAGCGAAACCGTTGTTGGCATAAGTCATGAAGCGGCCGAGGTAGTTACCGATAAGGTCTTGGTTCATCTGATAGGTATTCTCCTGCTCGGGGAAAGCCTCAGTCTCCATCTGAACCATGAAAGAACCGGTGCTATAGTTATCGCGGTTGATTTCTTCATTGTTGAGGGCACCACCGGGACGGTTGGCGTCTTCGAAGCCATCAGTACATGAAGCTGCGAGGCCCATTACTGCCACTGATGCAACAGCGAAGGTTATTGTCTTTATAATAGTTTTCATTTTGAAAGTCATTTAATGTAATTAGAACTTCAGTTTAACATTGAAACCTAACGAACGGAGACTTGGCTGCATGAAGTAGTCGAGAGCCTGGTAGAAGGTACCGGTAGAAGCTGTTGACTCGGGATCGAAAGGAGCCTTGCAGTAAATCATCCAGAGGTTGTTGGCTGTAAGACCGAGAGAGAGGTCGAGGCCAGCAAGCCACTTCTTGGGAACATCGTAACTGATGTGGGCTTCCTGCAGACGTACGTTAGTAGCACTGTAGGTATATTCAGACCAGATGGGGTTGTCACCACCTACTACAGCATAGTACTTTTCAGCAGGTACGAGACCTGTATTGACTGGGATACCTCCATTCTCGCGGGCTGCGGCAGAAGTCTTTGACACACCGTAGTAGTCCATGATGGCCTGGGTCTGGCTCATTACGATACCACCGAGACGGGCAGTAAGGAGGAAGCCGAGGTTGATACCCTTCCAAGAGAATTCGTTAGAGAAACCGATGTTGCCCTTGGGCAATACGCTACCCAGATACTTGGGGTTAGAGAGAGTCTTGCGGATTACGTTGCCGCTGGCGTCGAGAGCGATATTGCCTTCTCTGTCACGAGCAAAGTCGGTATAGCTGTACACGTCACCCATGGTACCACCCTTCTTCAGGATTACACCCACGCCGTTAAGACCGGTTGTGCTGATGGTCACCTCTGGATCGGCGAGCAGGTCGACAATCTTGTTGCGGTTCATACTGTAGGTAAGAGAGCTGCTCCAAGAGAGCTTGCCAAACTGGTGGTTGTAACCGATAGAAAGCTCAAGACCGCGGTTGCGTACGTTACCGGTCTGTACATACTCGTGATCATAACCCTCAGATACTGTGATAGGACGGAGGAAGGTCTGCTTGCGGGTATTAGACTGATAGAATGTCATATCCAGAGTCAGAGCGTTGTTGAAGAAGCGTGCGGTAAGACCGGCTTCCCATGAGTTGGTACGCTCAGGATAGAATGTCTTGGGGAACTTATAAGTTACAGTCTCATAGGTCTGAGTGTTGGGCTTGAAGTTGTAACGCCACTGAGAAGTGATGTTGGGGCTGATAGCCGAACCTACAGATGCCCAAGAGCCACGTACCTTCAGGTAGTCGATAAACTCGGGGAGCTTCACCATCTGAGAGATGATGGCAGAAGTACCTACTGAAGGATAGAAGAACGACTCGTTCTTGGTGCCTGCAAGGGCAGAATCCCAGTCGTTACGGCCTGTCAGAGTCAGGTAAACCATGCTGCGCCATCCCAGTTCGACGTTGGCGAATACCGAGTTGATGTTATGCTTGTTGAAAGCGTAGATAGGACGGTTGTCGTTGGTCGCATTGGCATAGTCAATGGCGTTGGGGCTGAAGATATTGGAAGGAGCACGCAGACCACCCTGGAAACCATTGTTGTCATACTGTGTGCGAGAGAACGAACCACCGACGTTGGCGCCGATAGAGAACTTGTCAAAACTCTTGTTTACGTTGAACATCACGTCACCATAAACGCTCTGGTCTACAGCGTTAGAATAGGCGTAGAAACCATAGTCAGAGTGAGCGAAGAGGTTGATGGTAGAAGCATAGCGCTTGTCCTCAGACTTGCTGGTGGCACGGTCGAAGCGGATACGGCCCACTACGTCCAACCAGTCGAAAATCTGGTACTTCAAGCTGCTGTTAATCATATAGCGATGCTTCTTGGTAGTACGGTTCATGCGATTGGCAATCCAGTAGGGGTTCTGCATAGACAGAGCGTCACCGAAGTTCCAGTTCTGAACATAGATACCACGAGACTGGTCAAAGACTTCAAAGGTACGGATAGCGTCAAAGCTCTCGCCACGTGGGAAGAGGTAGAGCGCTACCAGCGGGTTGAAGTACTGACCCTGAGCCATGAGGTTCATGTCGCTCTGCTTCACATAGTTGAGGTTGAAGTCGAGAGTCAACTTGTCGTTCAGGAAGCTGGTAGAGTTGCGGAATGTGAAGTTGTAACGGTCATAGCTGTTGTTTGGCATGATACCGTTGGCATTGGTAGTACCTACCGATGCGTAAGTCTGGTTCTTGCCGTTACCTACTGTCAGAGACACGTTGTTCTGAACGTTGGTACCGGTGTTGAAGAAGTTTTCAGGGTCGAAACCTGTAAACTCAGAACCACCCTTCTCACCCCAAGAGCGTACCTCACCGGGACGGTTGGCATACTCGTTCTGGAACTCGGGCATCTTGAATACGTCTGAGAACTGGGTACTGTTGCTTACTACAACAGACACGCGGCCTTCCTTACCCTTCTTGGTAGTGATCATGATCACACCCTGAGCGGCAGCCGAACCGTAAAGAGCGGCAGCAGCAGGACCACTGAGCACGCTGATGCTCTCGATGTCCTCGGGGTTGATATCGGCGATACCTTCACCTCCAGGCTGGCTGGCATAGATACTCTCGGCCACACCGTTGTTGCGGTTGTTGATTGGCACACCGTCTACTACGTAGAGAGCAGAGTTGCTCTGGTTGATAGACTTGGGACCACGCATTACGACACGTGTGGCACCACCCATACCGGCAGAAGAGGCGTTGATGTTGACACCAGCCACCTTACCGGCGAGAGAGTTCATGAAGTTGGTGCTCTTTACAGTGGTCAGGTCTTCGTTGCCCAACTGCTGTACATTGTAGCTAAGCGCCTTCTCCGAGCGCTTGATACCCAGAGCGGTAACGACTACTTCATCGAGAGTCTTCTCGTCCTGAGCCATGTTGATGGTCATACCTGTACCTGTGGCAGCCACTTCCTTGTCGGCATAGCCCAGATAGGTTACTACCAAGGTACTTCCGGCGGGAACTTTGAAAGAGAACTTACCGTCGATGTCAGTGACTACTGCGGTTTTTGTTCCTTTTACCGTTACGGTTGCACCAATGACAGGTTCGCCATTTTCATCGAGTACCTGTCCTCCGACTGTCTTCTCATTAGCCTGCTCCACCTTGTTGAAGGGAGCTTTCTCACTGGGCGCTCCTACTACAAATGCAGAAACGCTACCAAGGCACAATGCCGATGAGAAAAAATCTTAGCAAATTAGATTGCATTCTGTCCATAGGTTTTTTGTAAGTTATAAAATTAAACAATATGAGAATTTTCACTCAATATCTATGTTAGTTGTTTCCCTGTTGGGTCGCAATTGGTTTAATACCGCCCTGAGAGTGTCCCCTCTGGCTTGGGCGCGTCGCGGACGACGCACCTGCACCATAGTATGCTTTGTTCAGTTCACAAACTCATGCTTGAGGGTCTGTTATCATCAGGTTATGTTGTTTAGGTTGTATGTATCGTCTTTATTTCGATGCAAAGATAAACCTTTTTTAGCAATTGCGCAATTATTTCTGCCATTTTTTATATGCCGGTGCCAAAAAATCAAGGTTGGCGACTATCTCGGCTGTCATTTTGCTTATTTTCCAAGGAATTAGCGTTAAAAAAAATTTCATTGCGACGCCCTCTGTCATGGGTGAAACTATCGCACGCGTGCGCGCGTATATATTATAAAAGGTATAAGCACCGGGCGTAGGCATGACGAACCCGACGGACAGAACGGGCGATGTCGCCACGGTCGCCGCGACGGTCATATTCTGCCGCGCCATCGCGGTTTTTTACGTTTCAAGGTGCGAAATGAGTATTGCATGGGCTGATTTGTACATTGCAAACCTTGAAATTCTGATATCATGCCGCGTCGTTCGCTTTTCTTGCATGGGCAGAGAGTTGTTTTGCCGTGCCGTTCGCTTTTCTTGCATGGGTAGAGGGATGTCTTGCCCAAGCAGAGGGATGTCTTGCCACGCCAACAGAGAGCAGATGATGGTGGGCGCCCTCACTCGTTGCTCGTGGATGGCGGGCGAATGGCCGGACGATGCGAAGGGAGTGATGGCAGATGGCGAAGGGAGTGATGGCGGGTGGCGAAGGAAGTGATGGTGGGTGGCGAAGGAGGTTGGGGCTTTCGGCGAGGGAGTGATGACAGGCTACGAGGGGTTGGCGACTTGCGGAGAAGGTGGCAACGGTGGGTGTCAAAGGGAGGGGCTTGGGCGCTGCAGACACGAAGAAAGGGACAAAAGCAACTGCTGGTGTTTGCTTTTGTCCCTTTGCGGCGACTGTGCTTGTCGGCTGTAGGCTGAGGGTATGGGCTACTGCGCTCCCCTTCCCTAATGCGCCGACACAGTTATGTGAGAAGGAGCTGCAGATTGTCGATGAGTTTGCCTACAGCGTGATGGTTGGCGCGCAGATGGTCGAGCATCTCGCGGCGGGTAGGCATACGCTTTACCTCCTTCGCCTCTGCCACGCGCACGCTGAGCTTGAGGTCGGGGCAACCCAACGCAATTTGCAGCGTCTTCTCTATACGCGGCTTGATTTCGATGATTTCGTTGGCCAGGAAGGTATTGTCTGCCACCGCTTCGACAAGGGGATAGTCGGTGATGACGGGGTCGATGTTCTTCATACGCTGCGCCAGCGCGACATACTTCTTGGGCATACGGTTGCACATGCCACGCCACTCCAGTCCGAGCTGTGCGTCGTCGAAGGGCTTCCCCTCGGGCTGTGCGCTGTCGGCGTCGGTCTTGAAGGCGTCGTCCTCGATCTGTGCCACTTTCTCCTCGCTTTTCAGTATCGAGCTGAACGAGAGCGACGACATGCCCAGAAGGGGATTAACCATAGGTTGCGCCGCCCGGGATGGGGTCTTGGGCGCTTCAGAAGGAGCCACAGCCTCTACTGTCTGCACCTCCTTCTGCGGGCGGCGGACAGGGGGCTCAGCCACGGCCACCTGTGCTGCCGCTTTAGGCTGAGACGCTGTGATAAGTCTGAACAGGGATTTCAATCGCTTGGGGCCAGGCCCCACGCCGGCGGCATCGTCGGGCTGGGTGATTTGTGCCACCTCTATCAGGGTGATTTCAGCCAACAGGCGCTTGTTGGAACTCTGCCTGTAGTTGACGTCACACTGGTTGAGGATGCGCAGCGCCTTGTACAGGAACGGTACAGAGCAACGCTGTGCCTGCTCTTTGTAGCGCTGTTGCTGCTGTTCGCTCACTTCGAGCAGGGCTATGGTCTCGGCATCGCGCGCCATGAGCACGTTGCGCACATGGGTGGCAAGTCCGTTGACAAATCTGCCTGCGTCGAAGCCCTTGGAGAGCACCTGGTTGAACAGCACCATGATGTCGGAGGCCTTGTTCTCGAGTGCCTGGTCGATGACCTTGAAGTAGTATTCGCTGTCGAGGATGTTGAGGTCTTCGAGCACCTTCTTGTAGGTGATGTCGCCCTGGCTGAAGCTCGCCGCCTGGTCAAAGATTGACAGCGCGTCGCGCATACCGCCGTCGGCCTTCTCGGCTATCATGTGCAGCGCCTCGGGCTCTGCCTTGATGCCTTCGCGCTCTGCCACCATCTTGAGGTGGTTTACGATGCCGGGCACGGTCATGCGGTCGAAGTCATAAATCTGGCAACGGCTGATGATGGTGGGCAGTATCTTGTGCTTCTCGGTGGTGGCGAGGATGAAGATGACGTGGGCTGGCGGTTCCTCGAGCGTCTTGAGGAAGGCGTTGAAGGCAGCCGTAGAGAGCATGTGTACCTCGTCGATGATGAAGACCTTATAGCGGCCGAGCTGGGGGGCGATGCGTGTCTGCTCCATGAGCGCCTTGATGTTTTCTACCGAGTTGTTGCTGGCGGCATCGAGCTCGAAGATGTTGTAGGAGCGCTGCTCGTTGAACGCCTGACAGCTCTCACACTCGTTGCACGCCTCTCCCTCGGCAGTGGGGTGCATGCAGTTGATGGCCTTGGCGAAGATACGCGCGCAGGTGGTCTTTCCCACTCCTCTCGGACCGCAGAAGAGGTATGCGTGAGCGAGTTTGCCGCTCTTCACCGCATTCTTGAGCGTAGTGGTAAGCGCCGACTGTCCCACCACCGAGTCGAAGCTCATCGGGCGGTACTTGCGGGCGGATACAATGTATTCTTCCATACTTATAGGGATATATTTTAATGTTGCAATGATAGCGACGCCCATCGTCTGGTCGACGAATATTGGCATCTCTATTGCAAAAGTAACTAAAAATGTCGAAAGTTTCGATGATATTTAGTATTTTTGCACGTGTAATACATATAAATATGTTTTTTCGTAAAGGTAATATAGGCAATCTGCTCGGTCATTACAAGTATCTCATCGTAATCGTACTGGGTACAATCATGGTGGGTGTGGTAGGCAACAACAGCTTCCGCAAGCGCATCCAGTATGAGCTGCAGATCGGCGACCTCAAGGACGAGATAGAGCGGTATAATGCCCAGAACGAACACGACACGAAGAAGCTGCAAGAGCTGACGCGCAATCCCAAAGCCATCGAGAAGGTAGCTCGCGAGCGTTATTTCATGAAGACCGATGACGAGGACATCTTTGTGCTCAGCGATGACCAAACGACAAATGACAATGATGAAAACAATGAATAAGTGGCAGAATGCCATCTATCTCTCAGGCGGTCTGCTCATGGTGGTGGGCGCCGGCTGTTACTGCTTCCTGCTCTGGCAGCAGGTGATGTGTTGGATATTCCTCTTCGGCGCGTGCATGTTTGCCATCATGCAGATGATGCAGACCTACGAGGGCAACGACCCGACCATCAAGCGGCTCAAGCGCATACAGAGCATTGCCGACATATTCTTCATTCTTTCGGGCATGCTCATGGTAGACACCGTGTATCATGTTCTGGTGTCGCTCTTCGACAGCAACATGAGCGCGGGGTACTACACCTATATAGAATATGTATACAACAAGTGGGTAGTGCTGCTGCTTATCGCCGCCATCCTTGAGGTTTACACTACACTTCGCCTCGACAGCGAACTCAAGAAAACAAAAAATACTTAAAAGTAGGCGCTAATCTATAAATAAGCATTAAAAAAGTTCATAACTTCGATATTAGATATTACCTTTGTGCTAACAAGCCGGGGGCTGATACTGGCGAGCAAAAGCTCGGTCGTCACCGCCGGCACAACAACACAGAACTAAAAGCTATATATGAAGAAAGTAGTATTTTACTTTATCGCCCTGTTGACGCTGACATCTTGTGCAAAGTCGTTCGACATCCAAGGCACGTCCAATATTTCCACCTTGGATGGTCGCAAACTATATTTGAAGGTATTGGTAAACAATGAGATGAAGAACCTCGACTCGTGTGACGTCGTTCACGGCAAATTCTCGTTTACCGGCACTGTAGACACCGTGCGCATGGCCACCATATTCATGGAAGACGAGAGCGTGATGCCCGTAGTGCTCGAAGCCGGCGACATCGTGGTCAAGATAGACAACACCCAGCAGGTGGTAAGCGGCACTCCGCTCAACGACAAGCTGTTCCAGTTCTTCAACAAGTTCAACCAGCTCAAGAGCCAGCAGGCCGACCTCATCCACCAGCACGACCAGGCCATCATGAACGGCAACGACATGAACGTGGTGAACCAGCAGCTCCAGGCCACCGCCCAGAAGCTGTCGCAGGAAGAAGACCAGCTGGTTACCAGCTTTGTCACCGAGAATTTTGACAACGTGCTCGGTCCCGGCGTGTTCTTCATGGCTACCATCAACAACACCTACCCCATGCTCGACCCCTGGATAGAGGACATCATGAGCAAGGCTACCGACAATTTCAAGAACGACCCATACGTCAAGGACTACTACGCCAAGGCGCTCGAGAACCAGCAGATTATGACTGGCATGAAGGATGTGCCTGCACAGGAACAGGCGCCCGCCCAGCCCGTAGAGGCTGCGCCCACACCCAACCAGATGGCCCAGCCTGGCGCAAGCAAATAAACAATGAACTCTATATGTCTACAATCATTTATGGAGGTACCATCGTCAACGAAGGCAGGAGCTTCCTCGGAAGTCTGGTCATCGACAACGACAGGATAACCGAAATTTACGAAGACAGCAGTACACCCCGTGGCCTCTATTCGGAAGAGATAGACGCCACGGGGTGTCTTGTTATGCCCGGCGTGATAGACGAGCACGTCCACATGCGCGAGCCGGGACTCACCCAGAAAGCCGACATCGAGAGCGAGACCCGAGCCGCTGCCTGGGGTGGCGTGACATCGGTGATGGACATGCCCAACACCGTGCCCCAGACCACCACCCTCGAAGCCCTCAACGACAAGTTTGAGCGCGCGGCGCACGAGAGCCATGTCAACTACAGTTTCTTCCCCGGAGCCACTGCCTCCAACCTGTCGCTCATCGGCCATGCCGACGCCCACCGCATACCCGGCATCAAGCTGTTTATGGGTGCCTCGACCGGCAACATGCTGGTAGACGGCGACAGCGCCCTCGACGCCATCTTCGCCGCCTGCGCCGAGCGCGGTCTGCCCCTGATGACCCACTGCGAAGACTCTGCCATCATCAATGTCAACATGGCACGCGCCAAAGCCCTCTACGGCGACGACCCCGACATCAAATACCACCCCACCATACGCAGCGAGGAAGCCTGCTGGCAGTCTACGCACAAGGCAGTAAGCCTGGCACGCCGCCATCACACCCGTCTGCATGTGGCCCACATCACCACAGCCCGCGAACTGGAACTCTTCGGCGCCGACGACCACATCACCGCCGAAGCCGTGGCAGCCCATCTGCTCTTCAGCGACAGCGACTATGCGCAGCGGGGCGCACTCATCAAGTGCAACCCCGCCGTGAAGACCGCCCACGACCGCGACGCCCTGCGCCGTGGCCTCACCGACGGCCGCATCTACACCCTCGGCACCGACCACGCTCCCCATCTGCTGGCCGACAAGCAAGGAGGCTGCGCCCGTGCCGCTTCGGGCATGCCCATGGTGCAGTTTTCGCTGCCCGCCATGCTGGGACTCACCGACCAGGAAGTGCTCACGGTGGAGCGCATGGTGGAACTGATGTGCCACAACCCCGCCCGACTCTTCGGCGTGCGCGACCGCGGATTTCTGCGTCGTGGCTACAAGGCCGACATCGCCATCGTGGAACCCCACCAGCGCTGGACGGTCACCGAAGACATCATACAGAGCAAGTGTAAATGGAGCCCGCTCATGGGCGACAGTTTCGACTGGCGGGTGCGTACCACCCTGTGCAACGGCCGCACCATCTACGACCGTGGACACTTCTGCACCGACAGTCGGGGCGAAGAGATAGCGTTCAGATGAAGACCGTCGTCACCTACAGTTTCAGCCAGCTCGAGCCCTACATCAACTGGGTCTACTTCTACCACGCCTGGAGCCTCAACGGCAAGCCCGAGTGCGAGCGCCAGCGCATGAAAGCCGAGGCTCTCGACACGCTCCGCCAGACCGATGACCGCTTCAAGGCCCGCGCCATCATAGGGCTATACCCTGCCTGGGGCGACGGCGACGACATCGTGCTCGACAGCGGAGAGCGCATCCCCCTGCTGCGCCAGCAACATCCCGCCAAAGGATGCGACTACACGCTGTGTCTCTCTGACTTTGTGCGGCCTGCAGGCTATGGCGAGCCCGACCATATAGGCGTCTTCGCCACCACCGTAGACAGCGGCATGGAGACCGACTGCCACGGCGACATCTACCAGCAGATGCTGAGACAGACCCTTGCAGACAGACTGGCAGAGGCTGCCGCCGAACGGCTGCACTACGAGGTGCGCACACGGCTCTGGGGCTACCAGCCCGACGAGCCCGAAGACCCCGCCCGCATGCTGGCTTGCGACTATCAGGGCATAAGGCCCGCCATAGGCTACCCCTCAATGCCCGATACCAGCCTCAACTTTGTGCTCGACCGGCTGCTGCACTTCACCGATATAGGCATACGCCTCACCGAGAGCGGCATGATGACGCCTCACGCCAGCGTGTCGGGGCTCATGATAAGCCACCCCGAGGCACGCTACTTCGACCTGGGCAAGATAGGCGACGACCAGCTCGCCGACTACGCCCACCGACGCGGCATCCCCATCACGCTGATGCGCAAGTTTTTAGAATCCAACATGATACGACAATGATAGCCCGTGTGTTCATCCCTCTGCTACTTATCATCATCCTGCCCGATGTATATCTCTGGCTGCACCGTCTGCGCCGCCCCGTCTACTCGTGGGCAGAGCGGCTGCTGTGGCTGGCACCTTCGGCGCTGATGATAGTCTTCAGCAGCATACTGGCAGTGTCGCCCAGCTTTGTGCCCGACGACATCTACTGGGCACGGCTCTACATCGCCCTGCTCGGGGTATGGGTAGTGCCCAAGCTGGTCTATGTGCTCTGCTCGGCCATAGGCCTGGCGATATGCCGCCTCGCCCACAGCCGCCGCAACTGGGGCCGCCTCGTGGGGATGGGGCTTGCGGGGTATATGGTCTACGCCTTTGTCTATGGCTATACCATAGGTTTCGCCGATATAGAGGTGAAGCACGTGACGCTGGCGGTAGACAATCTGCCGAAAGAGTTTGACGGACTGCGCGTGGCACATCTCTCCGACGCCCATGTGGGCACCTATACCGGCCGCCGCGCCCAGATACTGAGCCGTGCCGTCGACAGCACGCTTGCCCAGCACCCCGACCTCATCTGCTTCACGGGCGACATACAGAACGTGAAGCCCGCCGAGCTGGAGCCCGTGATGCCCATGCTCGCACGCCTCAAGGCTCCGCTGGGAGTCTACTCGGTACTGGGCAACCACGACTATGCCACCTATCTCGGCGGCACCGACGAGGAGCGCAGCCGCGCCGAACAGCGGCTCTGCCAGATGGAGCGCGGACTGGGGTGGCATCTGCTGCTCAACGACAACTGCGTCATAAGGCGAGGCAGCGACTCTATCTTCATCGCCGGCATGGAGAACGACGGCGAGCCGCCCTTCCCCTCGCGAGGCGATGTGGGCAAGACCATGCGCGGAATACCTGCCGGGGCGTTTACCCTGATGCTCGAGCACGACCCGTCGTCGTGGACCCGCACCATACTGCCCCACTCTACCGCCCAAGTCACCTTGAGCGGACACACCCACGGCGGACAGATCGAGCTCTTCGGGCTGCGCTTCACCCAGCTGCGACAGCGCCACGACCTGGGGCTCTACCGCGAGGGACAGCGCTGGCTCTATGTCAATGCCGGACTGGGCGGCGTGGTACCCATGCGCTATCATGTAAATCCAGAGATAACCATCATTACACTGACAACGAACAAATCATAAAACCAATGAAGTATCTGTATCGACTCTATCAGCTCATCGTCGCACTACCCATATTCCTGGTAGCCAGCATCGTCACTTCGCTCACCACCATGATAGGCTGCCGACTGGGCAACGGCCACTTCTGGGGCTACTATCCCGGCAAGTGGTGGTCGCGACTCACCACCTTTATCCTCCTTCTCCCCGTCAAGGTCGAGGGGCGCGAGCATCTGCGCAAGGACGAGTCCTATGTATTCGTAAGCAATCATCAGGGAGCGTTTGACATCTTCCTCATCTACGGTTTCCTGAACCGCAACTTCAAGTGGATGATGAAGCGCAGCCTGCGCAATGTGCCTCTGGTGGGCGCCGCGTGCCACTATGCCCATCACATCTTTGTAGACAAGCGTGGGCCCAGCAAGATACGCGAGACCTATGACCATGCGCGCGACACGTTGCGCGAAGGCATGTCGCTGGTGGTCTTTCCCGAGGGAGCCCGCTCATTTACCGGACACATGGGGGTATTCCGCCGCGGTGCCTTCATGCTCGCCGACGAGCTCCAGTTGCCCGTAGTGCCGCTTACCATCAACGGCTCGTTCGACGTGCTGCCCCGTATGCGCGACGGGCGCTTCGTCGACTGGCATCCGCTCAAGCTCACCATCCATGCCCCCATCTATCCCCAAGGCAAAGGGCTGGAGTATGAGCGCAAGACGATGGACGAGGCATACCAGACCATCATGGCCGACCTGGACAAGAAGTACCAAGGATATGTAGAGAATCCCGACCAGTAACGACTGAGCCGACAACAGCCGCCATGGCTTTTTGTGTTTATATCATCCTATATTATGTCCTGCTGCAGGTAACGCCTGCGGCTAATCGCAACTCTTACAGAGTAGCATTAATTTGTAGTGATTTGCACCCAAGGTAGAAGCGCTGCGCACCTCAACCCTGGGCTATGTAAGCGCAACTCCTACAGAGTTGCCAAGGGTGCGTACCTTTCACGATGGGCTACCCCATCATTGTATGCGCACCACACACCATGGGCAAACACCATTCCAACATTGGGTGCGTACCGTCCATCATGGTTAGCCAATAACCGCCCAAATATATTTGACCATACTCATCGGAAGATAGTACGCACCCCCGGCAACTCTGTAAGAGTTGCGCTTTCCCAGCCCAGGGTTGCGGGCGAAAGCACGCTACCCTGGGTAAGTTACCCACCAACATAGCAACGCTGTAAGTGTTGCGTTTAGCCGTAGGCGTTACTTGTAGCGTGCGTTTCCATGTTCTCTTGATATACTCGCATAAGAAGCTACAAAAAGTGATTAGCTTATTTCTTATCAATATATAACACCTCTTCTTCATTGCTCTCTTTGATGAACCACTACAAGCAACTGTTTTTTTACCGTCAACGGCGGACTTTTTGAACGGCCAACGGCCGCTTTTTTTACCATGCCGGCTGTTGTCGCCATGCAACGCATGGCGTTGGGGATGGTGGTGATGATAAGGAGGAAAACTCGTTTTCCGACTGGCGTCGCCACCGTCACCAAAAAGGCGAAGCCGACAACAGCCGCCATGGCTTTTTGTGTTTATATCATCCTATATTATGTCCTGCCCGGGTAACGCCTGCGGCTAATCGCAACTCTTACAGAGTAGCATTGATTTGTACTGATTTGCACCCAGGGTAGAGGCGCTGCGCCCCTCAACCCTGGGCTGGGAAAGCGCAACTCCTACAGAGTTGCCAAGGCTGCGTACCATCCACGATGGGATCATGACAGTCGGAGAGACCGGCTGCCGCATGACCGCCATACGCAAAGCGCCCTGCCAAGGTGAAAAAACTGCTTTTCATCCTGACAGGGCGCTTTGCGTGTAGATATACGAGGGTGACGGGCTGGCTCCCGACGGTCTTGGCCCACATAGTCAGACCGTCAGTCAGGACCGCGGCATCACTGCACAGACTGGCAGACCTCGGTCTTGATGATGGCGATGTCTTCGCAAGGACGGTCATCGGGGCTGGTGGCGGCAGACTGTATCTGCTCGACCACATCGAGACCCTCTGTCACCTCGCCAAACACGGTATACTGTCCGTCGAGATGGGGAGTGCCGCCAAGGGAGCTGTAAGCCTCGGTCTGCTCCTCGGTAAAACCTACAGGGTTGGCCTCGCAGCTGTCCTGGGCTTCCTGAATCAGACGCTCCTGAAGGTCTTGCAGTCCAGCGCGGTCGCGGTTGCGACGCATCTCCATTATCTCATCCTTGTGAGCGGCCACAAGGTCGTTGAAGGCGATGGTCACCTGGTTCTGCTGCATCTGCTTCTCCATCTGCTTGAGTTGGGCAGGCTTGTAGACCGAGCCCCAGACGATGTAGAACTGGCTGCCGCTCGACTCGCGATCAGGATTGACCTCGTCACCAAGTCGGGCAGCGCAGAGCGCACCACGTTTATGGAAGAGACGGGGATTGATTTCGGCTTTGACAGTATAGCCGGGGCCGCCCATACCGAGGCGTTTGCCGGCAGGAGCGCCTTTCGAGTCGGGGTCTCCGCCCTGAACCATGAAGTCCTTGATGACACGGTGGAACAAGAGGCCGTCGTAATAGCCCTCGGCGGCGAGCTTGAGGAAATTGTCGCGGTGGAGGGGCGTCTCGTCATACAGGCTGACTACGATGTCGCCCAGAGTGGTTGTGATTTTTACTGTTGACATTGTCTATGTTTGTTGTGTTACTATGCTTATTCAGACAACCCGTGCGCCATGCGTCGCGATGGTTGCAACGCTTTGCGTCGTGGTTGCCAATCTTCTACACAAAGGTAATACTTTTTGCTCTACCATCCACACAACTGCCCTATCTTTTAGACTATAGCAGCAGAAAATAGTGGGAAACATGGGGACCTGGGCCGAAGGGGCATGATGGAGTAGTAGAAAAGTGATGTGGCAACAGATGTGCATGTTAGCTACTGCCAGACTATTGACATTATTTTCACCCCCAGCCATCACTTTTCTGCCAATTTCCTTTGCGCGTGTGTACATTATTATATTTGCAATGTAAACATCTTAACCCCAGTCCATGCGCCGCCAGATTGTCATAATGCTGTTGGTAAGTGTGGCTATATTTTCTCAGACAATATATGTGTGCTTGTAATCTCTAATGAGTCTTATGAACGACGGTCACTTTCTGAGTACGCACAATAAATTGAACGATGAGATTAAAGACAAGAATTAATTATAAGAAGGAAAAACTCCTTAGAAAAAAAGCAATCTTAGAGGCTAAAGATGCAGCCCCTAAGGGAAATGTCTATATACTGCGTAATGCAGATACGGGCAAAAAGAAAAAGAGTTATACGCGATGGTGGGACAAAATATATTCATATCGGTGGATTATTTGTATCCTTGGTGGGGTCTACATGTATCATTTCTATAGAACGACAATTTCGTCCCAACTCTATGTTCTCGTCTTTATTACGCTTACTGTACTCTTTCTTTATGGTTTCAAGTACCTTTTCTCGAAGAGAATTATGGATGAATACGGCGATATGCTGTTAATATGGAGCATTATCTTAAATTTCATTTTTCTTCATGGCACGGGATATTTGATTGGGCTTGGTTGCAACACGGAAACATATACAGTCCCAGTAGATGGGATAGATTGTTTCAGAACTCGATATGGAGGATCGGGGCCAGAGAACTTGACCGTAAAATTTAATGGAAGTAGCTGTGTGATACCATATAGCTACGACCCTGCTAAATTCAAGGGAGACCCTAAGGATTATGATGCAACACTAAAATTGAAAAAGGTGCTTCCTGACTTTTATCTCATAGAATCCGTTAAACTAAAGAAACGGGATGGAGATGACGCAGAAGACTAACTGGAATAGATGGAACCCATGGCAATGCGCGGGATAGGGGCCATACACTAAGATGGCCATATACTTGACCACATCGGGACGCAGCAGGCTGCATCATACGATTTTCTCCCCCAGCCATCACTTTCCTGCCGATTTTCTTTGCGCGTGTGTACATTATTATTATATTTGCAATGTAAACATCTTAACCCCAGTCCATGCGCCACCAGATTGTCATAATGCTGTTGGGGCTCATGACCACTCTGAGCCACCCTGCTTTCGCCATTGCCGGAAGCAGAGAGAATGACCACGCCACCCAACCCTACAAATACATAGGCAAAGAACTTGACCGCACCCACGGCCTGGACTGGTACGACCACGGTGCCCGCCACTACGACCCCGTCACGGGAAGATGGAATGTAATGGATGCCTTGGCGGAGAAATACTACGCATGGTCACCCTGTGCGTCGTGCCTTGATAATCTGATAATTGGTTTGGATGTTGATGGTTGCGAAACTTATCTATACGTTACGCAACTTTCAGGAAATAATTCCTTATTATTGAGTACCATTTTGTATAAGGCCGGTATTTCGAAAGAAATATTAGAAAACATCAAGGAAAAGATGAAAGGTATAACATGGGGATTTGGAGATATTAAGCCATGGACTAAGGAAGAGCAAGATAAAGCTGTAAAAGATGCTGACGAACAAGAGGAATTAATAAATAAGATTGTCAAGAATGCAAATAGGGGTCATTAAATTTATATTATTTCTAATCAAAAGCTATTTGATAGAAATGACTATTGCCTGTTTTTATCTGGGTCTTGTACTGTTGCCTGATAGCTATCTTTGGGGCGTTGGTATATATTTGTTTGGGCTTTTATATGTTCCGATAAATATAGCATATATAGGCATGTTAAAGTTGGTGTTGCAAATAATTGGAGTGAAAAAAACATTTACTGGTGCTAATGTAGCTTTTGTGTATTCTACATGGCTAATAATCTTTTTGCTTCTAGGCTACTTGCCGGATATTATTAAATTCTGTTTTAATGTAGAAGGCAATGTTTCTTTGAAACGATTTGTTAGCTACTACGAAACGCAATGTGATTCTAATTATTTGCATATGTATTTGTCTTATGGTGTTCTGTCTATAATCGTTCTCTTCTGTTTGTATTATAAGAACTCGAGCCCAAAAACACCAGGAATGTACCGAAAAGACATACCATCAACAGCGACGACAAAATTCTTTGCTATAATTGTTGTGTTACTTACCTGTTTTAGGTTAGGCTACCTTTGTGGAAATGCTGTTACTGCTCAGAATAGCTCTTCTCTATATTTAGACTTTATGTATTTAGGAGAAAATATAGAGCCTATATCTGTTGACGATTTAGAAGATAGTTGCCTTGTCCGTAACTCTCATCCAAATAATGGTGTTGTTTCAACAGCCGAAATGGCCTATACCATTGCAGACTGTGTATTGTCTAACATATATGGACGATCCACTATGGATAAAGAGAAACCTTATCGCATCACATTATTGGAGGATAGATATTGGGTAATAGAAGGAACCATGAATACTTCGGAGGGCGGGACGGCGCATCTTATGATAAAAAAAGAAAACGGACAGATAGTTGAAATCTCACATGGAAAATAAGTACCTGGGCAACAACCGCATCACCGTCAGTCTTGCCGATGGCCGCATAGAGGAGGTAAACCACTATTATCCATTCGGCGGGCTGATGGGCGACAGCCGCAATGCCACCACCCAACCCTAAAAATACATAGGAAAAGAGCCCGCCCGCACCCACGGACTGGAGTGGTATGACCGGGGTGCCCGCCACTACGACCCCGTCACGGGAAGATGGAACGTAATGGATGCCTTGGCGGAGAAATACTACCCATGGTCGCCATATGTGTCGTGTGGGGACGACCCGGTAGATGCAGTTGATATTGATGGAGATAGTATTTTTTATTTCAAACCTATTATTAAACAAAGGGAAGTTATAGGCTACATACCATTTTATTGTAAAGAAACTAATAACCAATATAAATTTTATTCCAAGAATGGAAAATGCTATACTGGTAAAAACGTTTTTATGGGCCAAGTCTTAAAAGCCTTGAAACTTTTATCTTTAACTCCTACAGGGAAAAAACTTATAAACACATTATTAGGGAGAAAAAATATAATTATTAAATATGGAAAAAATGAGACAACGGGAAATGTCGTATCATGGAATAATGCTATAGAAATTGGCGGCATAAATGAGAATGGTAATATAACCCGTCCTACATATATAGCTTTAGGACACGAATTAGCGCACGCTGTGGACCAGTTATATAAAAAAACAGAATATGGGATTTGGACTAAGGGGCCTAATTCTGAGGACATACCTAACACAGAGAAATATGCCACATATATAGAAAACGAAATTAGAGCAGAAGCAAAGTTGCCTCTGAGAACTCATTATGCAATTATTGGAAATAAAGGGTATGAGCCCACGAGAATTATAGATAAGAAAACTAAAAAGAATTTGTTTTATGGTAATTAGAATTATTATTTTGCTATTGATGTTTGCAGCTAATGCATCAGCACAGAACTGGAAGGAAATCTCGAAAGCGGTCGCTATCGAGCATAAAAAACTATTAGGCGAAGCGGAAAAGTTTATAATGCATAGTAAAGTAGATTATTATAGGAAATTGCGGAATAGAACCCACTTCTATAACATTGAGAGCTTTCATGTCAACCATAATGACACTCTCATAATGATTGAACTCTACCCGTCTACTGGTTATGGCCGCGGCACCATTTGGAAATATTGCAGTAATTATCAGGATGTTTTTGCACGAGACTATGGCAACAGGTTAGTAGAATATTACTATCATAAAGGGAAAATTAGAGCTATGAGAGATTATGAGCAGATGTACTATGATTATGATTTCCGGAAAATGTGCAATGACTGGGATTTCCTGGAATATGAAAAAAAAAGGAAGAAACTCCTTTACGGGGGTGCGGAAGTATGGAGTGTCGGAATAATTACAAAAATAATCATTGACGGCACAAAATATAGGATATTTACACACGAATTGAAGTAAGAAGGCACTCATAGGCAACAGGGCTGACGACAGCCATGCGCGCCGTCCGATACGGACACGCGTTTCGGACGATACGGATGTGCGCACCGTCCGATGCGGATGCTCGTTTCGGACGATGCGCATCAACCAATGACATGGATAGCACGACTGAAGCGACTGAAGGGCACGACTGAAGCGACTGAAGGGCACGACTGAAGCGACTGAAGGGCACGACTGAAGCGAATGGTTGGCACGACTGAAGTGACTTGGTGGCATGACTGAAGGGCATGGATAGCGTGACCCGACGCGCTGACTGGCGCAACCAGTGGCATGGCGACACTACCCTACTGGCTGACAATGATGACAGAGGTGGAGACAGATGTGCAGACGGTGTCTGCAGGACCGCTATAGAGAAAAAGGTGCGGAAGGAAGAAGGTGATGATTTTTTTTGCTACCTTTGCAGTAGATTCATTCACGATAAGCCGTAGATAAATCATCAAACTTAGGTTTATGACAAGAACAAGGAAAAGTATACCTATAATAATATACCACACTGCACAATATGCCATGTATGCATATTGCATCTTCGCCTTTCTCTCGCTGGCCATCTCCGTTTGCGGAGAACTCGGCATGCCCATCAGCATGGGCCACATGGTGCTTACCGTAGAGCACTTGTTGCTGCAGCTTACCCCTATTGTCTTATGGGCAATGTTCAGTCTGGCACTACCTGCAGACACAAGACTGCTACGATACTGCAGCAAAGTGGTGACGATATGCTATATGCTCACATTCATCCTGGGGCTATGCTTCAGGTCCAATCTGGCGACAATGACGGAAGACGGACAGACACCCCAGATGGTGACCCTGCTTACCAGAATACAAGGCACAATAGGACTGCTCTCGGTCATCGCATCGCTGATGGCAGGCTGCCATCTGTACAGCAAGTATAAGGGGAACATGCACAAACTGGGCATAGCCCTTGTTATGGTGTTCCTCGTATGGCTGGCAGGCTCTAACATCATCCCGTCGGCTGTGTTCTATCTGGCAGGAAACACGCAGCAGACAGCCATCACCTGCGTAAACATCATCATTGAGGTCAGCAGCACATCGGTGTATATATACGCATACTACATGATGTGCAGGGCGATAAACGACGGAGTGCAAGACACCCCAAGAGACAAGACCATGTAAGATAAAAACAATTACCCACAACCACACGCGACAGATATGATATCCATCCATTGCACCCTCGTAGGTTTCAGACATCACGCATGGCGTGGCACACAGCTCGAAGAGCGACTGGCTCGGGCCATAGGCCAAGAGGTGGTGCTGATGCGCGACCGTGAAAACCACCGCAACCCCGAGGCCGCCATTGCCTGCATAGACAGCGAGGTGGTGGCATATGTCAACAACGACGACTGCCACCGCATAGCCGCCTATCTCGACGCCACGGAGTATGGGCTGCTCTACGGCGTGATAACTGCTGCCGACGCCCACTCCTGCCGGTGTCATGCCGAGATGGAGGTGGACAAGGAGATATACATAGAACCCCTGATGAGCGACGGGCGATATGACGAATGGGATGAAGCCTGGAGCCATATACCCATAGCCCGACTGGGCGACGACGAGCTGCGCCAGGACATGCTCCAGCGCCATGTGCTGGCACAGCTGAGCCACCACACGGCGGCGAGCGACAATCTGTGCAGAGACATAGAGCGATATATGCAAGGGATGCGCTATGACCTGAGTGGCGAGGCTTCGCAGACGCGGCGCACCATAGCCGACAGGCTGCTGGCGAGCGGTGACGAGCGGCTGGCAGAGTATGGCCGACGCATGGATGTGGCCATAACCGAGATGGGCAACAACGAGGTGTGTGCAGACATAGCCCACCACATCACCCGCAGACTGGCGCAGAGTGCGGGCGTGGCCGACGCGCTGCGACACATAGGCGGCATAGACCGCCACGAGATGGAGCAGGCGCTGAAGGCTATGCCCCACGGGCTGCACGACGAGTATCGGCTGTCGGTGGCTGACTTTGTGTCGCGCGCCTACTATCTGCAGATACCCCGCCGCATACTGCGCCGTTTTGTCAGCGGCGAGCTGCTGCTGGACCGTCTCGTCCATGCCGATGCCGCCGACGGCGCCAACGAAGAGATAAGACTTGCCGCCATCGAATATATAAGTCGCGCCAACCCATATATCACCCCGGGATGGCTGTCGAGGGCCGATGCGCTCTGGAGCGACATCATCGAGCAGTATGCCCTAAGGCTCACCCGCCTCAACGGCGCCAAGGACACGCTGTTCAACGCACGGTTTATCTGCCAGGTCATGGGCAGGCTCATAGACCTGGGCATCTATGACGATGCGGTGTCGCAAGCCGAATACGGACGACGCATGGCGCTGAACGGAAGAGACATGCGGTCGTCGATAAACCGGGCACTGATAGACGACGAGGAGACCCGCAGAGCCATCGGGATGATGGTAGAAAGATACAGATAGGCAGAGGCCACGAGGGCGATGGCCATGGCTGTCACCACTGTTACACACCTGTTATATTTCATGTACACTATATCGTTGATGGCAAAGTTGGAAGTGCTTAACTTTGCAGCGTCTAATCAAAACTAACAGGTAACATGAAACAGAACAAAAGAAAAAGAAACAAGCTGTGGACAGCGATAGCTGCGACATGGCAGAGATGGAAACGACGACACCGCACGGCAGCCCAAACCATACTGGCAGACGAAGAACTGTGGCTGCAGGCTCTGATGACAGCATCACTGATAGCACTCTACATGAAAAAACACTGAGAAACACACAGACTGAAACACAACAGACAAACTACAGGATAACAATGGAAATCAAACTTACACGAATAGCCCGACACAAGGACTACACCATAGGTCGGATGGAGATAGACAACGAGTATATCTGCGACACGCTCGAACCCACGTGGCGCGACCTGGCCCACGGCGGTCGCAAGCAGAAGGGAAAGACTGCCATACCCGAAGGGCGGTATGCCCTGGTGGTGACCAAGTCGCCTAAGTTCAAGAAGTGGCTGCCTCTGCTGCTCGGCGTGCCAGGTTTCGATGGTGTGCGCATACACTCGGGCAATACGCCAAAAGACACGCAAGGGTGCATACTCGTGGGACAGAACCGGAAGAAAGGCATGGTGCTCAACTCGCGCATAGCCATGGAAGAGATAATGAAGATACTTGACAGCCGCAAAGCCGGCGAACCGGTCTTCATCACAATCGTGTGAACGCTGCAGGAGCAGCACCACACGCCGGGTGACGACGGCAAGAGGCATGCCCCCTACAACAAAAATAATAAAACAATCTGCCAGCCACTGGAGCGCTGGCAGATTGTTTTGCGTTTATACCCAGAGGGTCGGCAGAAGGATGTCTATGACCGAGACTGCGATGGAGCCACCCGGGCAGCCCGCAAGGGCACGGAACAGCGGTGCAGCCATAGGGGCAGAGCCCGGGGGCGGGTCATCGCTGGCTGAGCTTGTCTATCATAATGCGGGCGGTATTGTCGGGAGCCACCTCGTCGCCCAACCTGCGCTGCACCTCGGCATAGCCCTCGAGCATGGGGGCGCGGTCGGCTCCGCCAGGGAGTATGCGCTCCAGATGGGATGCGATGCCTTCGAGGGTGAAGCGGTCGGCAAGCAGCTCGGGCACCACCTCGCTGTCGGCGATGAGATTGACCAGACTGATGAAGCGCACATGGATGATGTGGTTGAACGCAAAGCGGATGAGCCGTGGCAACGGCGTCTTGTAGCACACCACCTGGGGCACGCCGAAGAGTGCCGTCTCGAGGGTGGCGGTGCCGCTGGTGACGAGCGCCGACACAGCATGGGAGAGCAGCGGATAGGTCTCGTTGCGCACCATCGCCACATCGTGACCCTCGAGGAAGGGCGCATAGTAGGCATCGTCTATCGAGGGTGCTCCTGCCAGCACCATCTGGTACTGGCGGGTAAGTCCGCGCCGCTCGAGCAGCCGTTCGGTGGCAGCAATCATCATAGGCAGATTGTCCTTGATTTCCTGTCGACGGCTGCCGGCAAGCAGGGCTATGATGGGGCGGTCGTCGAGCTGGTGACGGGTACCGAAATCCTGGCGCGACTCGGTGTAGGATGCCCTGAAGTTGCGCACCTCGTCGGCAGTGGGGTTGCCCACATAGTGGATGGGATAATGATGGCGCTCCTCGAAGAACGGCACCTCGAAGGGGAGGATGGAGAAGAGCTCGGAGACATCGCGCTTGATGTTGCGGATGCGCCACTCCTTCCACGCCCATATCTTGGGCGAGATGTAGTAGAACACGGGGATGCGGGTGTGGCTGTGCAGATACTGGGCAATATTGAGATTGAAGCCCGGATAATCGACGAGGATGACCACGTCGGGCTGCCACTCCACAATGTCGCGCTTGCACATGGCCATATTGCGGAAGATGGTGGGCAGATGCAGCAGCACGGGCACGAAGCCCATGTAGGCCAGTTCGCGGTAATGGCGCACGCGGGTGCCGCCGACTGCCGTCATCAGGTCGCCGCCGAAGAAGCGGAACTGGGCGTCGGCGTCATACCTACAGAGCGACTGCATGAGATGGCTGGCATGCAGGTCGCCGCTGGCTTCGCCTACGATAAGATAGTATTTCATAGTTTCCAGTTGTTGACAGTATCTATCATCTGATAAGCAGTAACATCAATGGTGGTGGGGGTAACAGCCACATAGCCGTGGGCAAGTGCCCACTGGTCGGTGTCCTGGGCATCGGGCTCGGCATTGCGGTAATGGCCCACCATCCAGTAGTAAGGATAGCCGAGAGGATGGCGCTGGGGGGAGACCTCGTTGACCCACTCGCCGAAGGTCATGCGGCAGGCTCGGATGCCTTCAAAGGTCTTGCGGTCGGGGAAGTTGACATTGAGGCAGACGCCCTTGGGCAGTCCCTCGGCCAGCACCCGCTCTACCACGCGGCGCACATAGTGGGTGAGGTGAGTCTGCGACGACTGGGGGTTGTAATCGCAGTTGGAGAACGCCACCGAGGGGATGCCCTTGATGCAGCCCTCGACAGCCACTCCCATGGTGCCCGAATAGTGGTTGTTGACGGTGGAGTTGTCGCCATGGTTGATGCCACCGATGACAAGGTCGGGAGTGCGGCCTCCACAGAGCTCATCTACAGCCAGTTTGACACAGTCGACGGGGGTGCCGTTGGTAGACCATACCTCGACTTCGCCCATATTGTGGCGGCGCGTCAGGCGCAGGGGGACAGTGGCAGAGAAAGCGCGGGAAAAGCCCGAGCGGGCAGAGTCGGGCGCGCAGACGATAATCTCGCCCATATCGCCAATCATCTCGACAAGCGAACAAATACCTACGGCATCGAAGCCGTCATCATTGGATACCAATATCAGTGGTTTATTAATACTCATTATTTTTCGTTATTTTTTCGCTACAAAAGTACGAAAAAAGGGCCAAGAATACGACTATATCATATAAAATATGTATCTTTGCAGTCTAAATAATCGATAGAATTACATAGGAAATGGGAAAAATTATAGCTGTGGCAAACCAGAAAGGCGGTGTAGGTAAAACTACTACTACGATAAACTTGGCCGCCTCGTTGGCAACTTTAGAGAAAACCGTGCTGGTGGTAGATGCCGACCCACAGGCCAACGCTTCGAGCGGATTGGGCGTAGACATCAAGGAGGTGGACTGCTCGCTCTACGAGTGCATCATTGACCATACCGATGTCAAAGAGGCCATCTACACCACCGACATCGACGGTCTCGACATCATACCCAGCCATATCGACCTGGTAGGTGCCGAGGTGGAAATGCTCAAGATAAAGAACAACCGCGAGAAGATGATGAAAGAGCTCCTTGCACCCATGCGCGACGAGTACGACTATATACTGATAGACTGTGCGCCTTCGCTGGGACTTATCACCGTCAACTGTCTCACTGCCGCCGACTCGGTTATCATCCCCGTACAGTGCGAATACTTTGCGCTCGAGGGTATCAGCAAGCTGCTCAACACCATCAAAATCATCAAGAGCAAGCTCAACCCGAGACTGGAGATAGAAGGCTTCCTGCTCACGATGTATGACAGCCGTCTGCGTCTGGCCAACCAGATATACGACGAGGTGAAGCGCCACTTCCAGGAGCTGGTCTTCAAGACTGTCATCCAGCGCAACGTGAAGTTGAGCGAAAGCCCGAGCCACGGACTGCCCGTGATCCTCTACGACGCCGAATCGGCTGGTGCCAAGAACCATCTGAACCTGGCCAAGGAAATCATTGACAAAAACATGTAAGACTATGCCTCCACACAAGAAATTCAACATATCGGGCAAAGGCACCGCGCTGGGACGCGGACTCGATGCGCTCATCTCAACCGAAGATGTAAGGACGAGCGGGTCGTCGACCATCAACGAGATTGCCCTCAACCAGATAGAACCCAACCCTAACCAGCCACGCCACGAGTTTGACCAAGAAGCGCTCGACGAACTGGCTACAAGCATACGCGAACTGGGCATCATCCAGCCTATCACGCTGAGACAGGTGGCCGATGACAGGTATCAGATTATTGCCGGCGAGCGCCGTTGGCGTGCCTCCCAACTGGCTGGACTTGAAACCATTCCCGCCTACATCCGTACCGTCAACGACGAGAACGTGATGGAGCTGGCTCTGGTCGAGAACCTGCAGCGCCAGGACCTCAACGCCATCGAAATCGCTTTGGCCTACGAGCATCTGCTCGAAGGTAGCGGCATGACTCAGGAACGCATCAGCGAGCGCGTGGGCAAGAGCCGTACTGCCATCACCAACTATCTGCGTCTGCTCAAGCTGCCTGCTCAGGTCCAGATGTCGCTCCAGAAGAAAGAGCTTGACATGGGCCACGCCCGCGCTCTGCTGTCGCTCGAGTCGCCTACCCAGCAGATTAAGCTCTTCAAGGACATCATCAAGAACGGTTACTCGGTGCGCAAGGTCGAAGAACTGGTGAAGCGCATCAAGAACGAAGAGCAGATGGACAATGACCAGAGCAACATACAGAAGAACCCGCTCAGCGAGAAGTTGGGCACGCTGTCCAAGCAGCTTTCGGGCGTACTGGCCACCAAGGTCCAGATGACCTGCACCAGTAAGGGCAAAGGCAAGATAAGCATCCCCTTTGCCAACGAGAGCGAGCTGGAGCGTATTCTGCTGATGTTCGACAAACTCAAAGGCTAATCAACGTGAAGTCATACACTAAGTTATATCTCATAATACTGGTGGTTTGCATGGCCATGACTATGCCCCTGACAACCGCTGCCCAAAGCCGGAAGACCGACTGGGGCACCACTCCCGCGCCGCAGAAGAAGGACACGGTCAAGGTGGTAAAGGGCACAGCCGAGGCGATCAAGGACACGGTCAAGGCTACCAAGGACATAGAGGCAGCCATCTCTACCGAGGCTCTTTCCACGCCCGACACTGCGCAGACTGTGCAGGCAGAGACACCGCTGACCCTCACTCCCGACACGCTGACCCAGAAGAAGAAGAGAGACTGGAGCACGTGGCGCCCAGAGACCAAGCGCGCAATGTGGCTCGCCCTGGTGCTGCCCGGAGCCGGACAGATATACAACCGAAAGTACTGGAAGCTGCCCATCATCTACGGTGGATTTGTAGGCTGTGCCTACGCGCTGCGCTGGAATAACATGATGTACAAGGATTATTCCCAAGCCTACATGGACTTGATGGACAACGACCCCAACACCCAAAGCTACAACAAATTCCTTTATTTGGGCAACCAAATAGATAACAGCAACAAAGAATATTACCAGAAACTGTTCAAGAACCGTAAGGACAGATACCGCAAGTGGCGCGACATGAGTGTCTTCGCCATGGTTGGCGTGTATCTGATATCCGTGGTCGATGCCTACGTTGACGCATCGCTGTCAGAGTTTGACATATCGAGAGACCTGAGTATGAAGGTAAGTCCCGCAGTCATCAAGGAGCGCAGCGAATGGACAAGCTACAATCCGCTCAACTCGTCGGCAGTGGGGCTGCAGTGCTCGCTGACATTCTGAACTATCTCTGGGAAGACAAAAGACAAACAAGAAAAGATATCTTATTATATAATGAAGAGAATATATGCGATTATGACCGTTTTGGCCCTGTGTGGATGGAATACTACCCAAGCCCAAAACGTGGAAACTGAAATAACGGTAACAGACAAAGGAAAAGAAGAAGTAATCGAACTGCCGCAAGGTATGATCACAGAGGTTGACAGCCTGCTGCATCTGTATAACACCAAGACTTACATGAAGCCGGCGACAGACTGCAATGTGCCCAACGTCAATCCCATATACACCAAAGAGGAGTATATGGAGAGGCTCAAGCGCATCCCGTCGGTGATAGAAATGCCCTACAACGACATCGTCCAGAAATTCATTGACCGCTACAGCAGCCGCTTACGCCGTTCGGTAAGCTATATGCTGGGCGCACAGAATTTCTATATGCCCATTTTTGAACAGGCGTTGGAAACCTACGGACTCCCCCTCGAGCTCAAATATCTGCCCGTAATCGAGTCGGCACTTAACCCCAAAGCCGTATCGAGAGTCGGCGCCACAGGTCTGTGGCAGTTTATGCTCAAGACAGGCAAGAACTACGGACTGGAGGTCAACTCGCTGGTCGACGAGCGCCGCGACCCCGTCAAGGCATCCTACGCCGCAGCAAGGTATTTGAGCGACCTGTACAAGATATTCGGCAACTGGAACCTGGTGATTGCCGCCTACAACGCCGGACCTGAAAAAATCAACAAGGCCATTCACCGTGCCAACGGAAAAGCAGATTATTGGGAAATTTATCCCTATCTCCCCCAGGAGACGAGAGGCTATGTACCTGCTTTCATAGCCGCCAACTACATCATGACTTATTACTGCGACCACAATATCTGTCCGATGGAGACCGACCTGCCAGCCAAGACAGACACCGTGATGATAGACCGCGACGTACACTTTGAGCAGATAGCCCATGTGCTCAACATGGACGTGCGCCAGATAGAGGAGCTCAACCCCCAGTATCGCCGCGATATAGTCAACGGCACCTCCAAGCTGTCTGCGTTGAGGTTGCCATCGACCCAAATCACCCAGTTCATCGACAATCAAGACTCCATTTTCGCCTACAACGCCCAGGACCTGCTGTCCAAGCGCGAGGAGGTGAAGGTCAACGACGACGTGCCCACCTACACCAAGTCGAGCAAAAGCAAGAGCCGACGCAAAGGCAGAAGAGGCAGAGGCAGCAGACGCGTGACCATCAAGAACGGCGATACGCTGTCTGAAATCGCACATCGCAACCACACCACGGTAGCCAAGCTCAAGAGGCTCAACAAGATAAGTGGAACCAACATCAGAGCCGGCAAGAAAATCAGAGTCAAGTAAACCCTCGTATATCAACCCTACAACCCTAAGGATATGGAAAGTCAGTTGCCTAAGACCAAAGAAGAATTGGAAGAGCAGATGGTAGACGATGCCTTCCAGCACCTCAAAGATACGTATCTCGCGTCGCGCCACCGCAAGAAAATAGATATTATCAACAAGGCTTTCAACTTCGCCCGCCAAGCCCACAAGGGCGTGAAGCGACTGTCGGGCGAGCCCTATATCCTGCACCCCATCGCTGTGGCGCAGATAGCCTGCGAGGAGATGGGGCTGGGCTCGACCAGCATCAGCGCAGCCCTGCTCCACGATGTGGTCGAAGACACCGACTACACCGTCGAGGACATCGAAAACATCTTCGGTGCCAAGATAGCGCAAATCGTTGACGGACTGACCAAAATCAGTGGAGGCATCTTCGGCGACCATGCCTCGGCACAGACAGAGAACTTCAAGAAACTGCTGCTCACCATGAGCGACGACATAAGGGTCATCCTCATCAAAATCTGCGACCGACTCCACAACATGCGAACCCTCGAGTCGCAGCCTGCCAACAAGCAGTACAAGATAGCAGGCGAGACCCTGTACATCTACGCCCCCTTGGCCAACCGACTGGGTCTGAACAAAATCAAGACCGAGCTCGAGAACCTCAGTTTCAAGTTCGAGCACCCCGAGGAGTACGCCAACATCACCAACAAGCTCAACTTCACCAAGGAGGAGCGCGACAAGCTCTTCGAAGAATTCACCGCCCCCATCAGGCAAGCCCTCGATGCGGCTGGGGTGAAATACAAGATTATCGCCCGCGTCAAGAGCCCATACTCTATATGGAACAAGATGCAGACCAAGCACGTCACCTTCGAAGAAATCTATGACCTCCTTGCCGTACGTATCATCTTCACGCCCAAGGTCAGAGAAGAGGAAATCAACGAGTGTTTCAAGATTTACGTCGCCATAAGCCGCATCTACAAGTCTCACCCCGACCGCCTGCGCGATTGGCTCAACCACCCCAAAGCCAATGGCTATCAGGCTCTGCACGTCACGCTGATGAGCAAGCAGGGACGATGGATAGAGGTGCAGATACGCTCCGACCGCATGGACGAGATAGCCGAACAGGGATTTGCCGCCCACTGGAAGTACAAGGAGGGCAACGACAGCCAGGACGGAGATATCCAGGAGGACGAGGTGGAACTCAACAACTGGCTGCGCACCATCAAGGAGATACTCGACGACCCACAGCCCGACGCCATGGACTTCCTTGACGCCATCAAGCTCAACCTCTTTGCCTCAGAGATTTTCGTCTTCACCCCCAAGGGCGAAATCAAGACCATGCCCGCCGGCAGCACCGCCCTCGACTTCGCCTTCCAAATCCATACCTTCCTCGGCAGCCACTGCATCGGCGCCAAAGTCAACCACAAGCTGGTGCCGCTGAGCCACAAGCTGCAGAGTGGCGACCAGGTAGAAATCCTCTCGTCCAAGGCACAGCACGTGCAGCCCTCGTGGATTAACTTCTGCTCGTCGGCCAAAGCCAAGGCAAAGATACAGGCCATCCTGCGCCGCGAAAACCGTGAAATCCAGAAGAAGGGAGAGCAGGTTCTGACCGACTGGATGAAGAAGAACGACTTCGAGCTTACCACCTCCAATCTGGACAAGCTCTGCGAGTATCACGACATGCAGAAGCACGACGACCTGTTCCTCGCCATCGGCGAGCGCACCATCCTGCTCGGCGAGAAAGACATAGACAAGCTCAACGAGAAAGACAAGAAGAGCACCTCGACCTCCAGCTGGCGCAAGTACGTGTCGTTCCTCGGCCTCGACAAGAAAAAGAAGAAGGATGAAGACGACACTGTGGAACCCGTCACCGTCAAGGAGGGTTTCAACAAGAAGAAGCCGTGTATTATCAACGAAGAGCACATCGGCAAATACTTCTTCCGCGACTGCTGTCACCCCATTCCCGGCGACGACATCCTGGGTTACATCGACAACAAGAACCATATCGAGATACACAAGCGCAACTGCCCCGTGGCGAGCCGACTCAAGACGAGCTACGGCAACCGCATACTCGACGCCAAGTGGGATATGCACCGGCTGATGTTCTTTGATGCGACCGTAGAAATCAAGGGTATCGACCGCAAGGGTATGATATTCGATGTGGCCAAGGTCATCACCGACGAGCTCGACATCAACATCCACCGCGTCACCGTCACCGCCGACGAGGGCATCTTCGACGGTTCGATAGAGCTTCGCGTCCACGACCGTAGTGATGTCAAACTCATCATGGACCGGCTCAAGAAAGTCGACGGCATACAGGAAGTGATGCGCATCAACTGATACTGCCGCCATGCCTGCCACAAGCGCACGCACAGGATACAGCAAGGTAAGACTCCACATCGGGTCTTACCTTTTTTTGTTGTCCTCCCAGCAGACGGGCATTGCCGCCTGCACGCCAGTCATTATCGCCACAGCCGCGCAGAGCCCATTCACGCTCGCACTGACCACAGCGGGTAGCTCGTAACATAAGCCACGTGGGCTCGTGTCGTATGAAACGTGGGCTCGTGCCTTACGTTACGTGTCCTGTACCTTACGTTACGAGCCAGCAACCATCATCACAGACACGACTATCCATGACCATTATTGCAATGTCTATCATAGCAGATGCCCAGATTGCACTGAGCAGCGCTCTCGCCCTGTTCGGCAGCGAGCCGATACCAGTGGGCATCCTCGTCGTCGCTCTGGCCTCCCCCCAGCCCTTCCTGAAAACAGAAGGCAAGATAGTACTGGCCGCGACCGTCGAAATCAAGGGCATAGACCGCAAGGGTATGAACTTCGATGTGGCCAAGGTCATCACCGACGAGCTCGACATCAACATCCACCGCTTCACTGTCACCGCCGACGAGGGCATCTTCGACGGTTCGATAGAGCTTCGCGTCCACGACCGTAGTGATGTCAAACTCATCATGGACCGGCTCAAGAAAGTGGATGGCATACAGGTGGTGATGCGCATCAACTGAGACTGCCGCCACGCCAGCCACAGACACGCACACAGGATATAGCAAGGTAAGACTCGCCATCGGGTCTTACCTTTTTATGCGGCAAGCCCCCATAGGCGGAGCCGTAGGGCTGACCTATGGGGGCGAGTACTGTGCAGACGGGGCTGCGGCAGCCATGCCGTCTTATCTCATTGTCTATTACCTTTTACAGCTTTACCACCTTACCCATAAAGAGGATGGCACCCGTGGTGTTCTCGCGGACGGCGTAGATGAAGGGGTGGTCGAAGGAGAGATTGGGCATAGGAGTCATAGCGCCGTCGATGCCAACCCCTGCCGACACACCTGCTGCCTTTGTGCCATTCTCATTTACATGGATGGCCACCTTGTGGGCGATGAGGGTAATTACGGTATTATTATATTCATTAATAACTTTAGGAATAGCAGCCCAGTCAAGTGAGGGCATACCCAAAGATTCCATCGCGCGCATAATGTTCTTCCAACTGGCCTCTGCCGAGAAGCGTGGAAGCCGAATGATAGCCATGCCCTTGGTCATCTGGTTGTGCCATCCCCACCAGTCGGCTTTCTCAATAATATCGTTCAGGTATTCCGACTTCTTGGGCATCACCACCATCATGCTGTAATAGCCCTGTCCGTAAGGCATTTCCACCATCTGCAGCGAGTCGTCTTGATAGTGGTTCACCTCTTCCGTGTTGCACATGGTCATCACGTTGCGTTGGTTGCCATCAAGGCCATAGAATGGAAGGGCTTTGGATTCGGCGGCATTGAAAGGATTGGACCATTTACCGTCAAAATAGTTTGCATTTACTACAATGAATTCTGTTAGATTGTCTATACTCAAAGGGAAACTGGTGATAAGTCCTTTCGTGCTTTCCTTAGCCCATGCGTCAACCCGTTGCTGCATTGCTTTGGGATTGTTGCGAATATCCACCACGCTCAGGTTTGCCTTGTAATACTGATCCATCGTGCTCTTAAACCCAGACCGATAGGTATATTTCTTGTCCAACCAGGCGCTGTTGTTTAGGCCTATCTTTACATATTGGTCATCTTCGCCCAACTTGTTGAGCATAGCCAGATTCTCCTGGTTCAGACTCTCTATATCGTCATACCCCAAGGCTTCCACTATCTCTTTCGCCGCAACATCGTCAACGCCATTGGCCAGCATCGAGAGCACATACTGCATGCTCATGGGAGCCACGCACACGTTGTCACCCTGCTTCTCTGGGTCGGCCGAGAGCAAGGCCATCAACTTGTTGGCAAACTTGTTGCTCTGCTGTGCAAACTCGGTCTGCTGCACCTGGCTGTATGCCAGCGGTATGGGCTTCAGATCCACATCATTTCCACCGCCGTTTCCCTTGTCGTCGGTGCAACTTGCCATCGACACCAATAGCGCCGAAATGGCAAACATAGAAATCATCTTTCTCATAATCGCTTGATATCTGTCAGTTAATATTATTTCTCTAATTTGAAGTATCTCCTGTTAGTGTTATATCCAAGAATATTACCTATCACATAATAGGTATCATCGGCATCCGAACCTAATGGATGGAAACTTGGATTTCATCCGAAATTGCCCTGGTAAGCATAATCTCGTTTGTAAGTCCCTGCTTTCTCATACTCTACAAGGATACTTGCAGCCGTCTATCACGAACAGGTGCTGCTGCACGATGCCAAGAAGGCCAACAAGGGCAGAAGCAGATAGATTTTTGCTTTCTTTGTCATGATGATGTCATTTTGAGTTTAGTCCTACGTTTCAGGTGTTTGGCATCCTCCTTTGGGCAGCGTGGTCTGGTATATCGTGATGTGTTAGATAACTATGGTTATACTAATAGCGTTTGTAGGCTTTTACGGCTGTAAAGATATGAATAATAAGAGAAACCACAAAAAAAGCAGAAAAATTCATTCTGTGACGAAAAAAAAGACAAAATGCTGAAACATCATGACTTATAAGGGTAATTGGTATGCTGTGCTTTATCCCAAATCGGTCATTAAGGCTTGCATGGATTTTACTTTAGAAGAGTGGATTTGGGTTGGGTTAAGCCACAGGTCTGATACTCTGATTGCCCATAACCCACCATCTTAATCCTAACAAACCACATAGCAGCAAGTTCCCAAGCAGCGGCAACTCTGAACCGAAGGTCACCGGCGCGGAGCGGAAAGGTAATGGAGTTGCGATTCCCCAGCCCAGGGTTGCGGGCGAAGCACGCTACCCTGGGTAGCTGACACCACTATTATAGCTACTCTGTAGGAGTTGCGCTTAGCCGTAGGCGTCATGTGTGTCTCGTGCGCTTCGATATTCTCTGGATATACTCGCATAAGAAGATACAAAAAGTCCGCCGTTGGCGGTAAAAAAAGTCCGGCTTGCGCCGGTAGAAAAAGTGATTAGCTTATTTCTTGTCGATATATAACACCTCTTCTTCATTGCTCTCTTCGAAGAACCATACAAGCAGTTGTTTTTTTACCGCCAACGGCGGACTTTTTGAACGGCCAACGGCCTTTTTTACCATGCCGGCTGTTGTCGCCATGCGGCGCATGGCGTTGGGGATGGTGGTGATGACAAGGAGGAAAACTCGTTTTCCAACTGGCGTCACCGCCGTCAACAAAAAGGCGAAGCCGACAACAGCCGCCATGGCTTTTTGTATTTATATCATCCTATATATTATGTCCTGCTGCAGGTAACGCCTACGGCTAATCGCAACTCCGTTTCCTTTCCGCTCCGCGCCGGTGACCTTCGGTTCAGAGTTGCCCCCCATCTATGACCAAGGCTGGACCCTACACGGTGGTAGCGTCCAGCCCTGGCTGTATCTGTGCGCCCGTTATGGGCGGCTGTGTCATTATAATATAATAAGGTGTACCCTCTCTCGCCGCTCAGACCATTCCGCCGAGCTGGCGCTTCAGCTCCTGCAACTGCGAGCGCACGGAGATGAGCGTCTCGAGCACCTCGCTGCTGCGGTCGGCGCCCCGGCGGTTTTCGTTGAGCATCTTGCGGGCGGCGGCGAGCTTGAAGCCACGCACCTTGACCAGATTGTATATCGTCTTGAGCAACTCCATATCCTCGGCGGTATACTGGCGCACCTTGTTGAGCGCCTGGGTCTTGGGCTTGAGCTGTGGGAACTCCTTCTCCCAGTATCTCAGCGTGCTCTCGTTGACCCCCAACTGCTGGGCCACTTCCTTGATGGAGTAGTACAATTTCAGTTCCTTGTCCTTTTTAAGCATCTTACTTGTAGCTTTTTATTCCAATTTCTTGCAAAAATACTCAAAACTTGGTAACTTTGCAAGTGTTTTCATAAAATGTTGAATATTAAGCATAATAAAAAGCAAAATAAAGATGATGACAGCTAAAGAAATCCGCGACTCGTACAAAAAATTCTTCGAGTCTAAAGGACACGTTATCGTTCCGTCGGCCCCGATGGTAATCAAGGACGACCCTACGCTGATGTTTACCAATGCCGGTATGAACCAGTGGAAAGATATCATACTGGGTACCAAGGACCCCGAGCCACGCCGTCGGGCCGACACGCAGAAGTGTCTGCGCGTAAGCGGCAAGCACAACGACCTCGAGGAGGTTGGCCACGACACCTACCACCACACCATGTTTGAGATGCTGGGCAACTGGAGCTTCGGCGACTACTTCAAGGAGGGTGCCATCGACTATGCGTGGGAGTATCTCGTCGACGTGCTGCATCTCGACCCCAACGACCTCTATGTCACCGTCTTCGAGGGCTCACCCGAAGAGAATATCCCCCGCGACGAAGAGGCAGCCCGCTACTGGCTCAAGCACGTGCCCGCCGACCACATCATCAACGGCAACAAGCACGACAACTTCTGGGAGATGGGCGATACCGGCCCCTGCGGCCCCTGTAGCGAGATTCACGTAGACTCTCGCCCCCTGGACCAGCGTGGCGACGTGCCCGGCCGCGACCTTGTCAACAAGGACGACCCACAGGTCATCGAGATATGGAACATCGTGTTCATGCAGTTCAACCGCAAGGCCGACGGTTCGCTCGAGCCGCTGGCTATGAACGTCATCGATACCGGTATGGGCTTCGAGCGTCTGGTGCGCATGATGCAGGGCAAGCACTCCAACTACGATACCGACATCTTCCAGCCCATCATCAAGGAGGAAGAGCGCATCACCGGCAAGAAATACGGTGAGAGCGAAGAGACCGACGTGGCTATGCGCGTAGTGGCCGACCACCTGCGTGCCGTGGCCTTCTCTATCGCCGACGGTCAGCTGCCGTCCAATGCCAAGGCTGGCTACGTCATCCGCCGCATCCTGCGCCGTGCCATCCGCTATGCCTATACCTTCCTCGGACAGAAAGAGGCATTCATCTACCGTCTGCTGCCCGTGCTCATCCAGGAGATGGGCGACGCCTTCCCCGAGCTGCCCGCACAGCGCGAGCTCATCGCCCGCGTGATGAAGGAAGAGGAAGACTCGTTCCTCCGCACACTCGAGAAGGGTATCAACATGCTCCAGAACGCCATGGACCAGCTCAAGGCTGAGGGCAAGAACCAGCTCGACGGCGTTCAGGCATTCCGACTCTTCGATACCTATGGTTTCCCCCTCGACCTCACCCAGCTCATCTGTCGTGAACACGGTTTCACCGTCGACGAAGAGCAGTTTGACGCCGAGATGCAGAAGCAGAAAGAGCGCGCCCGCAATGCCGCTGCCGTAGAGAATGGCGACTGGGTCGACGTGGCCGAAGGCAACCAGCAGTTTGTGGGTTACGACTACACCGAATACGAATGTCACATCCTGCGCTACCGCAAGGTGACTCAGAAGAAGAACACCTTCTACGAGCTGGTGCTCGACTATACTCCCTTCTATGGTGAGATGGGTGGCCAGGTGGGCGACACCGGCGTGCTGGTAAGCGAGGACGAGACTGTAGAGGTAATCGACACCAAGCGCGAGAACAACCAGTCTATACACATCGTCAAGGCTCTCCCCAAGAATATCAACGCACAGTTTATGGCATGTGTCGACACCGACAAACGTGCCGGCAGTGCTGCCAACCATACCGCTACCCACCTGCTCGACTATGCGCTCAAGCAGGTACTGGGCGACCACGTAGAGCAGAAGGGCTCGTATGTCAGTGCCAATACGCTGCGTTTCGACTTCTCTCACTTCCAGAAGGTTACTGATGACGAACTGCGTCAGGTTGAGCGTCTTGTCAACGACATGATACGCCAGGACATCCCTCTCGACGAGCATCGCGACACCCCCATGGAGGAAGCCAAGGAACTGGGAGCCATCGCCCTCTTCGGCGAGAAGTATGGCGACCGCGTACGCGTGGTCCGTTTCGGTCCCTCATGCGAGTTCTGTGGTGGTATCCACGCCCAGAGCACCGGCCGCATCGGTATGTTCAAGATCGTCAGCGAAAGCTCGGTAGCCGCCGGCATCCGCCGTATCGAGGCACTTACTGGCAAGACTTGTGAAGAGGCTTACTACGCTCTCGAAGACAGCATGCGCCAGATTAAGGCTCTCTTCAACAACGCCAAAGACCTGCAGGGCGTCATCGCCAAATATATCGAGGAGCACGACGCCATGAAGAAGGACATCGAGGCATTCCGTGCCCAGGCTGTAGAGCGCATGGCGAAGACTCTGGTAGAGAAGGCCGAGGTGGTCAATGGCGTCAACGTCATCAAGGCGGTCATCCCCTTCGAGCCATCGGCAGCCAAGGATCTGGTGTTCAAGATCCGCGAGGCTCTGCCCGAAAATCTGCTCTGCGTCATCGGCTCTACCGCCAATGAGAAGCCTATGCTCTCTGTGATGCTGAGCGACGACATGGTGAGCAGCCATGACCTCAACGCCGGCAAGATGGTACGCGAAGCCGCCCGCCTCATCCAGGGTGGTGGTGGTGGTCAGCCCCACTACGCCCAGGCTGGTGGCAAGAACCTCGACGGTATCTCTGCCGCTGTAGACAAGGTTATCGAGTTGGCCAATCTGTAAGCAGACATCTACTGAGTACATATAACGCAAGTGGCAGCCCATTCCGGCTGCCACTTTTTTTGTTACTCCGTCTGTCAAAGCCAAATCGGTCATTAGGGCTTGCTTGGTTTTTGCTCTTGCTTGACCACATCGGGACACGGCAGGCTTCAGCATATTATTTTCTCCCCCAGCCATCACTTTCCCCCGATTTCCTTTGCGCGTGTGTACATTATTATTATATTTGCAATGTAAACATCTTAACCCCAGTCCATGCGCCACCAGATTGTCATAATGCTGTTGGGGCTCATGACCATACTGAGCCTCTCTGCTTTCGCCAATGTCGAAAGCAGAGAGAGTAATCACGCTACCCAACCCTACAAATACATTACTCTTATGGAAAAGGAAAAAGACTGGGTGCCCACTTTACCTGTCCAATAAATTAAATTCTTAATCTCAAAAGTAGATAATATGTATAGGCTTATAACTTTTATACTTTTATGCGCAAATATATGTATCGCAGATATATTTGCCGCTACTGTAAAGGAGAGTGACTTGGACAGTATGTACAACGACACGCTCATCGTAGGCAAGAAAGTGATATGCGGGCAAAAAATCTATCCACAAAGAGATGATGTCATAACTGCGTGCTTGGCACACGAAAGAAGATTATACCTTGTAGGGAAGTTGAAAGACACTCTTCTCGTCATCACCGATGCCCCTGCTCTTTTTTCTAATGATGCATTCTGCGATGTCAACTTCAAGCATTTCAAGAGCCCATACTATAAATGTATCAAGAAAAAGCAGGGGAAGACACGGTATGTACATGTAGTCAACAAAACAGACACTTTGATATTCAAGAAAAACGACAACAAGTCCAGCTACAGTTTGCAAAGAGGAATATCAAATGGTCGTTGCTTATCATGCACATTTATTTATTTTCCAAGCAACGTTTCCAAGCTGATGTATTTTTTCAGCCTGTCGTTCAAAATCGACTTTGATAAAATATCCCATGTCATTATACGCCCCCTCAAAAATGACGAACGCATTTGGTACTCAAAATACGACATTCCCATGAATAGTTCAAAAAGTCTATTCCATGAAATTGTCTTAGATAAAGATCAAAACGAAATAATAAATGAAGATATATATATGACAACTTTCAAATAGTATTCATTATGAGATACTCATTTTTATTAATCACACTATTGGTTGCTGGTATCAGCAATTTGTGGGGATTCACGCCACACCCGCCATGTGAAAAAGACACTCTCCTGTTTTCACAAGGCCCTTATTATTCATGCGATAATGCTTGGCATTATCCCAAAATAGGGGTGCGTATCTTTCCGAAATACGACTCCTTTGAATATGCTGTTCTGGCACGTTCGTTGGGATTGTACCTTGTTGGTATTGTGAAAGATACTATGGTTGTCGTCACCGACAATCGCAAATACTACTATAACAACTCGCTGCAGAATTTAACGACGAAAGAATTGAAGAAACGCTATAAAAGCAAGTTCAAGATAGACATACAAGATAGGTATGACCGAGCAGATTATGCCATACTAACCAATAAGACAGACACATTGATTTTCGACCGCTCTGGGGAAGATGAACTGTTCGACCTACTCGCTGGAAGCGTAGAGGGAAAGTTCTGTGACACGGACGATCTGCAGGCTGGTGTATATTGTGCCAATATTGCTTCGGAGTTAGGTTTTGTATGGGATGACAAATACCCAGTAAAACACATAGTTATAATGCGTGCCGGAACCGAAGGGAATACGTGGTATACTAAATATGAGATAGGACACAGACCGTTTTTAGATAAAGAAGCATTCATTCCCCTATTCTATGATACTATTTTGTTGAACCTGGATCATGACAGCAGTGGAAAATCCTTTGTCAAGCGCATTGGAATAAATTGGTGTAACTGGGAGTAGAGTCTCTATAAAGATTATGATTTCCATGACGCGGATGAGTAGCTTTGGCCTCAGCAAGCTGCATCATACTATTTTCTCCACCTGTCATCATTTTCTGCCAATTTCCTTTGCGCGTGTGTACATTATTATTATATTTGCAATGTAAACATCTTAACCCCAGTCCATGCGCCGCCAGATTGTCATAATGCTGTTGGGGCTCATGACCATACTGAGCCTCTCTGCTTTCGCCAATGTCGAAAGCAGAGAGAATGACCACGCCACCCAACCCTACAAATACATAGGCAAAGAGCTCGACCGCACCCATGGCCTCGACTGGTACGACCACGGTGCCCGCCACTACGCCCCCGTGACGGGACGATGGAACGCAGTGGATGCCTTGGCGGAGAAAGACTACGCATGGTCGCACGATGAGCGTGCATCATACGCAGATGGTTCACTCTCAGAAAAAATGGGAGGACTACCTGTTCTTATCGTGGGGCATGACGGATATACACGAGGATTTATTTATAATGATAGAGAAATAGAATTGGTTAGGAATGGAGTGCAAATCTATTAAGGGGAAGAGTAAGAATATGTCTAAAAGGGCTTTAAGAGTTTTATTGACTTTGTTTTTTGCATTTGTGATGATGCTATTGGTTGGTTGTAAACCTACTTTGGTAGGATTTAAGCGTGTTTACGGAGATGGCATAGAGCTAACTGAAATAAAACAGAACGACTCGATTATTAGTATCATAAATGACTATATAAAACGGCACCCTAAATACAATACCTTTGTCTTGAGTCGTCCCATCTTGCTGTCTTGGGATGATAGTATTGTATTGAAGGGTCTCATCTTAGGGCCAGGGTACCGTCCTCTTTATGGGCGACGAGAAAAATTGGATACACTATGGTTACATGGGAAATGTGTGATATGCTTTGACTCCATCAGCGATAGAGACCTGTACTATAAAGAAGGCTTTGTAGAGTACAAGAAAAAATACAAAAATGTACAAGATATTTATATACAAAGCAATGGATATGTCGTTGATGGTGAACTTTATAATTATATTTTCCGGTCTATCTATATAGACAGAAAGGATGATAAGTTAATAGTAAATACAAGGCCAGACACCCTGTTCTTACCAATATTTGAGAAATCAAATATTAGATTCACCTGTCCTAACCCAAGTTTCGCACCTTAGAATTATTTTTAACCCAAAGCGGTCATTAGGCCGTTTGGGGTTGAAGGTATCTTCGGCTCTCAGGGCAGCGCCTTGCCATAGTCCCAGGAGCCGTACCTTGTGTCCATTGTGCCTTGCGCTGTTCTACGACAAGGCTGTGGGTTAGCCAATCTGTAAGCAGACATCTCCTGAGTACATATAACGCAAGTGGCAGCTCATTCCGGCTGCCACTTTTTTTGTTACTCCGTCAATCAAAAGTATCTTCGGCTCTTGGGGCAACGCCTTGCCATAGTCCCAGGAGCCATACCTTGTGTCCATTGGGCCTTGCGCTGTACTACGACAAGGCTGTGGGTTGGCTAATCAGCCCAAATCCATCCATTCTCATCTGGCTTTACGTTGTCATAATCTTCTGGCTTGGCGAAAGGAATGGTCTCAGTTGACGCAGCCATAATCGCTACTGTTCCGATGTTGATGACTTGGACGGCGGGTTTCTGATAATTTTTCTTCTCCATAATTACTAAGGTTTAATTCATTATTTATTACTCAAGTGTTACATTTGCGGCACAAAAGTAGGAAGAAGAAACGAGAATGGCGTGTAGCTTTGCCGTTTTAGGTGTGGCTTTGCGTTATTTTGGGTGTAGCTCTGGCAGAAAGGCTACACCCATTTTGACCGAAAAAGCCCTTTTCGCCACGCAGAAAGGGCTGTCCGTTTATCCCAAACATATATAAAACCCATTTTACACCAGTTGGATAAAAATATACTATTTATAGAGGAAACACACCTAATGGGTAGAACAAATACCATGCCCACCATGATTTTGCGACATCACACAAGAAGCGCTTCAGTTCGTTTGAGTATTCATGCCAAGTATTTCCTTGAATCATACGTTTATACATGATTTGTGTTTTATACTGATGGGGTGATAATTAGCCTCCAAGAATTATCTTTCTCTGTACGAGCTATATAGCCTTTGTCTGTAAGGAGTCGCAATTGCTTATTTACCGCTGTAAGACTGATACCGGCAGCCTCTGCCAATTGAGGTATAGTGCTATTCGGCTGCTCATACATGCGATTCAGTATTATGCTGGTGGTTGCACTACGGAATTTTACACGTTCGCCATCAAACCACCATACATTATCTCCGCGCTCAGTCAGGAACTGTATGTCGTATGATACCTCGTCAATAAAGAGATTCGCAAAATAAGTAAGAAACTGTTGGATGTCACGCTTTGAAGCATATGCGCCAAGTGAAGGTGCTGCACCGACAGTCAGGTCTGTACGATGCAATGCCTCTAAATATTCTTTTTTCTTACGGCTACGCACTACTATCATAGGGTAATCATGGCGAGTGAGGATGTAATTGACCATCAATCGAGCAATACGTCCATTGCCATCTTCAAATGGATGAATACGAATGTAACGATAGTGGAATATTGCGGCAAGCTCTATTGGAGTGAACTTGCCCGATCTTTCTGCATCGTTGTACCAATCTACCAAATCACTCATCAAAGCAGGAGTCTCTTCAGGCGTTGCATACTCGAATTGGTCACCATAACGAGTAATGACGGAATTAGGGCGAGTTTTGTATTGCCCGGCATGAATGACGTAGCTCGTCTGAACACCTCCAGGCAGTGTGCGATATACTGTGTAATCCTCACGCAAGAGGGTCTTATGTAATGTTCGGATAAATTGCTGTGTCAAAGGAGTCTCTTTAAGTAGAGCCTCCTCCTTCATTATTTTTAGACCAACATTGCTGGCAGTCATTTCGTGTACATCACGAACATCAGCCTCGCCAACAATCTTTCCGAACATGAGCAAGATCTCTGTCTGTCCATAAGTCAGTGTATTACCCTCAATGTGGTTGCTGTTATAGTTGAAATCAATTGTGAATCGACGGCTAAGCATCTCTCTGTCTCTATCAGACAAAGGCTGCAAAGCGTTCCACTCATTCATTACATCTTCTATTTTTTTCATATATGCGCTTTTTGCAAGAAATCACATTAAAAGGTTTATGTCATCAACCTTTATCGGGTGTAAAGTTAAAAAAATTCCCTCAAACAATAGCAATATAACACATAAAAAGGTGTATTCTAATAACCTTTTTTAGCATTATTCGTTATTCTTGTGCTATTCCATCCGGCATTTTTGTGGTACTTTGTTTTTGTGATGCAATGTATCGTGCATGTGCGTATATATTATAATGGGTAATCTGACAAAACAAGATTTTCAAATTTGCTATCCATAGATAACAATACACAAATCCATATACCTTCTGCTGAATATACTATTCGTTTTATTGTTTCCTATTTCTGTTTGCCTTAACTGCCCTTAATAGATTTCCAAGACGTTCACGTGTGTCTGTATATTACTGATACACTATACTGTTTATATTCGATAGGTGGGGGGTATAGGAACCATTGGGCTGTCGGCTCTCGGCTTACTGCCGTTTCGACAGACCGTCGCGCCACGCCGTAGGGGTACATCCCTCCTTGGCTTTGAAGATGCGGTAGAGCTGGGTGCGCGCAGAGAAACCACACTCGGCAGAGATGGCGTCGTTGCTATAGTCAGGATATTCGCGCATCATATCCTTCGCCACCTGAAAACGTATTCCGCTAAGCCATACGCGGAAGGTGCTGTGCTGACACTGGTCAAAATACTGGGTGAGGTCCCTCTTAGAGATGCCCACGCTGCGCGAGAGGGTCAGCAGGTTGGCTGCGCTGTCCTTGTAGCCCATGTTGGCACACCAGTCGTCGAGCCGCTGCTGGATAAGGGTGCATCGCTCGGCAGAGAGCATAGCATGCCGGTCGTCGGCAATGGCCTCGCCCGCCACGGTCTGCTCCATAGCCACCGTCGGGGTCTGCTCCACAGCCACGGCGACAGCCTCTGGCTCAGCGTCTTTCTCCTCCTCGCTGTCCAAGAGTTCGTCGGTGGGCACATAGCTGTTGCCGAGCGAGATGAAGTTGACGATAAAGAACAGGAAGGCCAACAGCCCCAGCGGGCCTATTATATATAATAAGGTGGTGGAAAGGATGGCTGCCGGTATGGCAAGCGCAGACACGCAGACGATGAAGACGCTGGCTCGCGAGTAGCGCACGTAGGGCATTATGTCAGAGACTGCCATCGTCTCCAGCATGCGCCGGCGACGCAACATCTCGCGCTGGATGACACCCACGCAGTACACGTTGCCGATGACATAGAAGAAGAGCATGACGTAGAGCCACAGCCCGATGTGGAAGCTGCCCGCACGCCAATAGCCGATGCCGAAGACAGCCAGGATAATCAGGTAGATAGCCGAGCAAACCACCGTCATGCGGCGGCTGAACAGCTGTGTCGCCTCGACATTGTATATAGCCTTGGAAATCAGCATGAAGCACGGCGTGTAGACCAGCATGTTGACCACAGCCCCGAGGTCGTCGCCCGCGACCCTGATTTTCATCGCCATCTGCAGCAGATAGTGTGCGCCCAATACCAGTAACGCCAGAAACAGCATCCACCGCGACCGCTCAAAACGACGGTTGCGCCAGTGCACATGCAGACTGCTGAGCCCGAGATAACCAGCGCTCATCAGCATGAAGACGAAGCAGGCGAACTGAAGTAGATATAGTTTGTCCATGTTACCTATGTAGTTAATTAAGTCATTCTTTATATGTCCCAACATGCAAAATTAGAAAAAACAACCCAAACAGCCATCGCAAATGACCATTTATTTTTAATGTTTTCGGCAAACTTGGCTCTCGGGCGATACCTTGCAGCCGCGAGTTGATGACAAATACGAGTGTAATCGTAAAAATCGCTGTAAAGAAACGCCCAAAAACAAATAACAGGCTCATTTCTATCGCAATTCAGTCCAAAATGATTATCTTTACATCCAAATACAAACCATCCAACCCTGCCAATGGCAACTTTATAAGTTACAACACAATGAAACAATTACTATCCCTACTCCTTCTCATGACCCCGTGCATGATTACTGCACAGGTGAAAGTAATCCCAGGTGACACTTTGCCCTCGGAAAGAAAGCCTGTGTATCAGTATGACTCTACTGACATTTCTACCATCCACCCTGAAAAGTACATCGGGCAGAAGGTAATACTGTATCAGAACAAGGGAGTATTGCGGTATGGATGGGACAACAAAACCTATGATGCCCCATTGTTTACATATTTCGAGATAACCGGGTTCAAGGCACCACAGACTTTTCAAATGAAGAGATGTGACAATGGTGATGAATGTAGCTTTGATTTCTTCGGCAGTGGCGTCAAACCTGTTATGGCTGTTGGATATTATGAATCTATTGCCAAGGCAAGAGACAAGAGTCGATGGATAATAGAAGGCAAAGATGGAGTCTGGCAGATTATCGACACTTGGCTTGGTGAAGGAGGCATCCGACATAAACTCAAGATGGTCGGAGACACACTATCCATAAGCCTCCATACGCTATGGGGGCAAAAGAGCTATGCCCACTATGTATACATGATGGACAGATATCGCAACAACGAATGGGTCGTAGACGAGAACAACAGCTATGGGCGGGTTGATACGATAAAAGTCATCAACGGTACCCCTTATCTGGTATTCAAGGACGGCAGAAAAAAGACATATACATTTGATATGAGCAGAGCACAAGGTCGTCATTACATCAGTATTGGTGACTTGCCATTCTTTACAAAATCAGATGGCGTCAAGTATGCTCACAAATACGGCATTACCCGATGGAAACAGATTCTTAGTGGTGACGTAAAGATAGGTTTTACCAAAGAGATGGTAGCATTATCAATAGGTTATCCCAACCAATCGGCGTCAAAGACCAACGTCTACGATGACATGGACATTTGGGAGTACGGCACAGGATTGGAAACCATTGTATTCAAGAACGGCAAGGTTTGTGAGATATGGAACAAATAATGTAAGGGCAACTCATCGTTCGATGCCACGCCTTTCTGCACGCTCAACGCAGTGCTATTGGCAGCCCATACACACAACCAAGCCACCCCTCCACCGCCTACATCCCTTGCCAATGGGCGGCAGCGCATCCCTCTGGAATGGGAAACCGGCGAGAGCGGCATCGGCGGTAGCGCCCATGCAAAAGGGCACAGTCTCATGACCGTGCCCTTTTCCATTATTCTTAAAGCGGTTATCCTACTTCTCCTTCTTCATACGCAGCTCGTAGAGGTCTTTGCGACGGTCGCGCAGATTGCGCACGCTGCCATAGGTATGCAGCTCGTTGAGCAGCGTCAGGTCACAGTCGGCCACCAGTATCTGCTCCGTGCCAGGCGTAGCCATGGCTCCCTTACCGTCGGTGGGGAAGGCAAAGTCGCAGGGGGTAAACACAGCCGACTGAGCATACTGGATGTCCATGTTGTGCACACGGGGCAGGTTGCCCACACTACCCGCAATGGCGACATAACACTCGTTCTCCACGGCGCGCGCCTGGGCACACACCTTCACACGAGCATAGGCATTCTGCGTATCGGTGTTGAAGGGCACGAAGAGTATCTGCATGCCCTCGTCGGCCATGAGGCGCGAGAGTTCGGGGAACTCCACATCGTAGCAGATTAGGATGCCGATGCGGCCACAGTCGGTGTCAAAGGTCTTGACCTCGTCGCCGCGGCTCAAGCCCCAGCTCTTCTGCTCGTCGGGAGTCACATGTATCTTCTCATACATGTCATACGAACCGTCACGGCGGCAGAGGAAGCCCACATTGTAGAGACCGCCGTCGGCCTTGACAAAGGGCATACTGCCGGTGATGATGTTGATGTTGTAACTGATGGCAAGCTCGACGAAGCGGTCGCGTATCTTCTCGGTATACTGCGCCAGTCCGCGTATGGACTGCGCCTCGCCCATATCATTGAAGCGCGCCATAAGGGGTGCGTTGAAGTATTCAGGGAAGAGCACGAAGTCGCTCTTGTAGTCGCTCACCGAGTCGACGAAGAACTCCACCTGCTCGAAGAGGTCGTCCAGATCCTTGTAGGGACGCATCTGCCACTGCACCAGACCCAGTCTCACCGTAGGCCGTTTCTCCACATACGAGTCGGTGGCAGGCTGGTAGTAGATGTTGTCCCACTGGAGCAGCGTGGCACAGTGCTTGGACTCCTCGTCATTGGGCAGATAGTTGCGGATGACGCGGCGCACGTGGAAATCATTGGACAACTGGAACGTAAGCACCGGGTCGTAGATCTCGCGCGAACGTACCTTCTCTATATATTCCTTCGGGCGCATGGTGTCGGCATACTTGTAGTAGTTGGGTATGCGACCGCCAAACATAATGGCCTTCAGATTGAGCTTCTCACAGAGTTCCTTGCGGTATTCATACATGCGGCGTCCGAGTCGCAGCCCGCGATAGTCAGGATGGATAAACACCTCGATGCCGTAGAGGATGTTGCCTTGCGGGTTGTGGGTGTTGAAGGTCTCGTTGCCCGTCACCTTGGCATAGGTGTGGTCGCCCTTTACCATATTATAGTCTACGATAATCGAGAGGGCACAGCCTACAATCTTGTCGTCGACCACTATCACCACCTGACCCTCGGGGAAGATGGTAATGAGCGTCTTGATCTGCTCGTGGGTCCAGAAGACATCGTGGTCGGCATAGATGCGCTTGAACGATTTGGCCAGCTGGTCATAGTCTTCCATACGCAGGTTGCGCAGTTCCACTTTATTGATTTTGTGAGTCGTTTCCATAAAAACACTATTTACCTTGATGATATTAACGGTGCAAAAGTAGCAAAAAACCACCACATATATCGCAATTTCAATGGTTTTAACGCCCGTCGGGGTTATTTTTGGACGTTTATATTGGCTGTTAGTGGGTTTTTGCGTAACTTTGCATCCATCAACTACCACTAAGACCACCACTATGCATCGCATCGCTATCCTGCTATCCACCCTCTGCTGCGCCGTCACGCTGATGGCACAGCCCGCTCTTCCCCCCGTTTTCGCCCAGACCGACGCCGCCCGCATGCGCGCCGACGCCATCACACGTTTCTACCTCGCCCCGGTGAGGGTGATGCAGAGCCACGGCGCCACCCGCCCCGAGGTGCTCACCCGCATCACCAACGGCCAGACCGAACTGGGCCGCAACGGCATGTGCCTGCTCTCTAATGCCGAGGGCGACACCGCCTCTATCACGCTCGACTATGGGCGCGAGCTCCACGGCGGACTCCGCCTCACCCTGGGCAGCAGCAGCCGCCCCGAGCCTTCGCTCGTGCGCATACGCTTCGGCGAGTCGGTGCAGGAGTGCATGAGCGACACCCGCAACACCAAGCCCTGCGTGGGCTATTCCACCGACGACCACGCCAAGCGCGACATCGTGGTCGAGATACCGCGCGACGGACAGATGGAGATAGGCAACACGGGCTTCCGATTTGTGCGCATCGACCTGCTGCGCACCGGCGTCACCGTAGCCATCAAGGAGGCTGCCGCCATCTTCCGCTATCGCGACCTCCCCTACGTGGGTTCGTTCAGTTGCAGCGACAGCAGGCTCGACTCCATCTGGCTCACCGGAGCCTACACCGTACAGCTGTGCATGCAGGAGTTTCTCTGGGATGGCATCAAGCGCGACCGGCTGGTGTGGATAGGCGACATGCACCCCGAGGTGGCCACCATCAACGCCGTCTTCGGCTACTCCGACGTGGTGCCGAGTTCGCTCGACTTCGCCTGCAGTGAGTTTCCGCTGCCCCGCTGGCTCAACAACATTCCCGCCTATTCGCTCTGGTATCTCATCATACAGCACGACTGGTGGATGCACCATGCCGACAGAGCGCTGCTGGAGCGCCACCGCGACTATATCACCCAGCTCGTAGACCAGATAGACCTTACGGTCGACAGCGTGGGCCGCTTCCGCGCCAACGTCTTCCTCGACTGGCCGTCGAGTGCCGACAAGGCGGGCGTGCGCATAGGCGTCCAGGCACTCACGGTGTGGAGCATGGATGCCGCAGCCAAGCTCTGCCGCATCCTCGGCGACTCGGCACGAGAGGACAAGTGCCGCGCCGTGGCCCGACGCATCAGCAGCCACATCGCCACCCCCAAGAAGCTGCGCCAGGCGGCTGCGCTCATGGTGATAGCGGGCTGCATGGACGCCGGCGACATGGCTGAGCGCTATATGCACGGCATCGACGGCTTCTCCACCTTCTATGGCTACTATATGCTCGAAGCCCTGGCGATGGCGGGCCGCTACGACGACGCGTTCGACGCCATCAGCCGATACTGGGGCGGCATGCTCGACCTCGGAGCCACCACCTTCTGGGAAGACTATGACCCGGCGTGGGGCAGCAATGCCAACCGCATCGACGAGATAGGCGACCCCGCGCGCAAGAATGTACATGGCGACTTCGGAGCCTACTGCTACCCGGGCTTCCGTGGCAGCCTGTGTCATGGCTGGGCTTCGGGCCCCACCGCCTGGCTGTCGCGCCACGTGCTGGGGTTTGAGGTAGTCCAGCCGGGATGCCGCACCCTGCGCATACGTCCGCATCTGGGTCATCTCGACTGGGCCGAGGGCTCCTACCCCACCCCCTATGGCGCCGTCAAGGTAAGGCACGAGCGCACCGCCGGCGGCCACATCAAGACCACCATCCTCGCCAAGCCGCGCGGCGTCAAGGTCATCACCGACAGATAAGCCCCCACCCCGCTGCCCACCACCGCGGCAACACCCGAGACTATCTTGGCAACGCCCGAGACCATCTTGGCAAGAGCCGAGACCATCTTGGCAACGCCCGAAACCACCCTGGCAACGCCCGAGACCATCTTGGCAACGCCCGAGACCATCTTGGCAACGCCCGAGACCATCTTGGCAACGCCCGAAACCATCTTGGCAACGCCCGAAACCATCTTGGCAACGCCCGAAACCACCCAGAAGCCTGGAGAGATGACATCAGCGCCGTCTCTCCAGGCTTCTGCTTTGTCCGAGTGCGTCTACATCCTGACGGCAAAGCACGAAATAGTGGTTTCGGGCTTTGCAACGACGATTTCCTACCACGAAACCATGAAATCAAGCCACGAAACAAGATTATCCGTCATCGCGGGCATGATAGCATTGACTGCGCCGACTTTGGCGACTAAAGCGCTGTCTTTTATAATAAAACCGACCGCTGCAGCGTACGCCGGAGAGGTCACAGAAATGGTCTAAGAAGTCGCAAAAGGTAACAATTTATAATTATTTTGATAAAAAAGACGCCGAATTGTTTGCATTATTGATTTTATTCTTTAACTTTGCAATTGGTTAAACGTAATCCACTACACAGATGATGAATACTATTATTATTAGCAGCCTAATTATTCTACAGCCGACAGTTGTAGGTGAAGAGGCGTGCGTGGCAACATGATAATAATGCATCCATCGAGAGACAGAGCCTTTCCACTTACAAGTGAGAAAGGCTTTTTCATTTTCAGGACAACCCAAACCAACGGTAAAAGCAAGTATAAAAACAAGTAGAGTTATGAGCGAGAGATTATTTGTATTCGACACCACCCTGAGAGACGGCGAGCAGGTTCCCGGATGCCAGCTCAACACCGTCGAGAAGATACAGGTGGCGCGCCAGTTGGAGCAACTCGGCGTCGATGTCATTGAAGCAGGCTTCCCGGTATCAAGTCCCGGCGACTTCAACTCGGTGATAGAGATTTCAAAGGCAGTGACCTGGCCCACGATATGTGCGCTGACACGCGCCGTGGAGAAAGACATAGACGTGGCTGCCGATGCTCTGAGCTACGCCCGCCACAAGCGCATCCACACAGGTATAGGCACCAGCGACGAGCACATCCAGTACAAGTTCAACAGCAACCGCGAAGAGATACTGGAGCGTGCTGTGGCGGCGGTGAAGTATGCCAAGCGCTATGTAGAGGATGTGGAATTCTACGCCGAAGACGCCGGCCGCACCGACAATGAGTATCTCGCCCGCGTGGTCGAGGCTGTCATCAAGGCGGGAGCCACGGTGGTCAACATCCCCGACACCACCGGCTACTGTCTGCCCGAAGAGTATGGCCGCAAAATCAAGTATCTCATGGAGCACGTGGACCACATAGACCGCGCCATCATCTCTACACACTGCCACAACGACCTGGGCATGGCCACAGCCAACACCCTGAGCGGTGTGCAGAACGGCGCGCGCCAGGTCGAGGTGACCGTCAACGGCATAGGCGAACGCGCCGGCAACACCGCCCTCGAAGAGATAGCCATGATACTCAAGTGTCATCGCCAGATGGGCATCGAGACCAACATCAATACGCGCCGCATCAGCGCCACCAGCCGCATGGTGAGCAGTCTGATGAATATGCCCGTCCAGGCCAACAAGGCCATCGTGGGGCGCAACGCCTTTGCCCACTCCAGTGGCATCCACCAGGACGGAGTGCTCAAGAACGTGAGTACCTATGAGATTATAGACCCCAAGGATGTGGGCGTCGACGACACGTCGATAGTGCTCACCGCCCGCAGTGGCAGAGCTGCCCTCAAGCACCGTCTGAGCGTGCAGGGCATAGACTACGACGACCCTGGGAAGCTGGACAAGGTCTACGAGCGGTTCCTCCGTCTGGCCGACAAGAAGAAGGAGGTAACCGACGATGATGTGCTGATGCTGGCGGGTGCTGACCGCAAGGACTCCCACGCCATCAAGCTCGACTTCCTGCAGGTTACCACCGGCATGGGCGTGAGAAGCGTCGCCAGCATAGGCATCGACATCTCTGGACAGAAGTTTGAAGAAGCCTCGACCGGCAACGGCCCCGTAGACGCTGCCATCAAGGCGCTCAAGAAGATAATACTCAAGCAGATGACGCTCCGCGAGTTTACCATCCAGGCCATCAACAAGGGCAGCGACGATGTGGGCAAGGTACACATGCAGGTAGAGCACGACGGACATCTCTACTACGGCTTCGGAGCCAACACCGACATCGTCACCGCTTCGGTCGACGCCTATATAGACTGCATCAACAAGTTCAAGACCGCTGGCTGACTGTAGCCAGAGCACAACCTTTCAATACAGAGAATACAATGAACACGCTATTTGACAAGATTTGGGACAGCCACGTGGTACAGCAGATTGCCGACGGCCCCACCCAACTGTATATCGACAGACTCTACTGTCACGAGGTCACCTCGCCGCAGGCTTTCGACAGCCTCCGCCAACGGGGACTGCAGTGCTTCCGTCCCGGACAAATCTACTGCATGCCCGACCACAACATCCCCACACACGACCAGGACAAGCCGATAGCCGACCCTGTATCGCGGACTCAGGTGGAGACCCTCGAGCGCAATGCGGCTGAGTTTGGGCTGCCCTACTACGGTGTGATGCACCCCGACAATGGCATCATCCATGTGGTGGGTCCCGAGAAGGGGCTCTCGCTGCCCGGTATGACCATCGTATGTGGCGACTCCCACACCAGCACCCATGGCGCCATGGGGGCGGTGGCTTTCGGCATCGGCACGAGCGAGGTCGAGATGGTCATGGCTTCGCAGTGTGTGCTCCAGCAGAAGCCCAAGACCATGCGCATCACCATCGACGGCTGTCTGGGCAAGGGCGTCACCGCCAAGGACATGGCGCTCTATCTCATGAGCCAGCTCTCCACCTCGGGAGCTACGGGCTACTTCGTCGAATACGCCGGCGAGGCGGTGCGCAGACTGTCGATGGAGGGCAGGCTGACGCTCTGCAACCTGTCAATCGAGATGGGGGCGCGCGGCGGAATAGTCGCCCCCGACGAGGTGACGATGGCGTATGTCAAGGGGCGCGACTTCGCTCCCACGGGCGACGCCTGGGACAGGGCTGTGGCTTACTGGCAGACGCTCAAGAGCGACGACGATGCCGTCTTCGACCGCGAATACCACTTTGACGCCGCCTGCATAGAGCCGCGCATCACCTATGGCACCAACCCGGGTATGGGTATCGCCGTCACGGGCCACATCCCCACCCTGGAGAGCATCGAGAGCGAGGGCCGGGCATCGTTTGCCAAGGCACTGCGATACATGGGGTTCGCGCCGGGCGAACGGCTGCTGGGTCACAAGATAGACTATGTCTTCCTCGGAGCCTGCACCAACGGCAGGGTGGAAGACTTCCGCGCCTTCGCCTCTATCGTCAAGGGCCGCAAGCGTCACCCCGACGTGGTGGCGTGGCTGGTGCCTGGCTCGTGGCGCGTGATGAGAGAAATAGAGGCCGAGGGCATCGACGTGACGCTGCGCGAGGCGGGCTTCGAGATACGCCAGCCGGGGTGCTCGGCTTGTCTCGCCATGAACGACGACCGCGTGGGCGAAGGCAAATACGCCGTCTCGACCAGCAACCGTAACTTTGAGGGTCGGCAAGGACGCGGAGCACGCACGATACTGGCAAGTCCGCTGGTAGCGGCTGCGGCTGCCATCACCGGCACGATAGCCGACCCGCGAGAGCTGATGACCGTGTGAGTGTATATAATAAACACATAGCGGATTTGCAAATTTGAGTAAAGCGTAGCGAATTAGCTGAAATAGCGTTCGTTACGCTATATTTTTCTCTTGGCGAAAAGCCAAAGAAAACCACGATACAGCCAAACGGTGCAGAAGTTCAGTTACCACCTCATTACCCCCGTAACGGGTGCAGATTTCTTGCTAAATGGTTCTTTTTCTGCGATTTGCGTAATTCTGCATAGCTGTCGGTAACTCACTATAAACTAATTTTGTAACCAAAAAAAGGAGTGAGTTATGCGAAGTACATTCAAGGTCTTATTTTACGTGAAGAAAGGCAGCGAGAAGCCGAACGGCAACCTGCCTTTGATGTGCCGCCTCACGGTGGACGGAGAGATTAAACAGTTCAGTTGCAAGATGGACGTTCCCCTGCGGTTGTGGGACGTGAAAAACAACCGTGCTTCGGGCAAGAGCGTCGAAGCGCAGAGAATCAACCTCGCGGTGGATAAAATCCGAGTGGAGGTAAACCGCCGCTACCAAGAACTGATGCAGACGGACGGGTATGTTACCGCCGCCAAGCTCAAAGACGCCTATCTCGGTATCGGCGTCAAGCAGGAAACCTTGCTGAAGCTGTTCGAGCAGCACAACGCCGAGTTCGCCAAGAAGGTCGGGCACAGCAGGGCGCAGGGGACATTCACCCGTTATCGGACGGTCTGCAACCACATTCGGGAGTTCCTGCCCCATACCTACAAGCGTGAGGACATTCCGCTAAAGGAACTCAACCTTACATTCATCAACGACTTCGAGTATTTCCTGCGCACGGAGAAGAAATGCCGCACCAATACCGTGTGGGGCTACATGATCGTGCTGAAACACATCGTTTCCATAGCGAGGAACGACGGGCGTCTGCCGTTCAACCCCTTTGCAGGGTACATCAACTCTCCCGAAAGCGTCGATAGGGGCTACCTTACCCAAAAGGAGATACAGACGCTCATGGACGCACCGATGAAGAACACCTACCATGAACTCGTACGGGACTTGTTCGTCTTTTCCGTGTTCACGGGTTTGGCGTACTCGGACGTGAAGAACCTCACCGCCGACCGCCTGCAAACATTCTTCGACGGCAACCTGTGGATAATCACCCGACGGAAGAAAACCAACACCGAATCGAACATCCGTCTTTTGGACGTTCCCAAGCGTATCATCGAGAAATACAAGGGACTTGCAAGGGACGGTCATGTTTTCCCCGTTCCGAGCAACGGCAGTTGCAACAAGATACTCAAAGAGATAGGCAGACAATGCGGTTTCAAGGTGCGCTTGACCTATCATGTTGCCCGCCACACGAACGCCACGACCGTACTTCTGTCGCACGGCGTACCCATCGAAACCGTGAGCCGCCTGTTGGGGCACACGAACATCAAGACCACGCAGATATACGCCAAAATCACCGCCCAGAAGATAAGCCAAGACATGGAAACCTTGTCGCACAAGTTAGAGGAGATGGAGAAGAACATCTGCCGAGCCATTTAGTCACCTTAAAACAGCATACCGATGAAAGAAGAAAGGAACATCATCATGATAGATGAATACGGCAATATCTCCCTACCGACCGACATAGGCGCAACCGCCATGACCGAGTGGGAAATCTGCGAACTGTTCGGGGTTATCACCCCGACGGTTCGGGCAGGGATAAAGGCACTCTGCAAGAGCGGGGTATTGAAAGAGTACGGCATCAAACGCCTTGTCCGTCTATCGGACAGAAGCAGCATAGAGGTTTACGACCTCGAAACGATAGCCGCCCTCGCTTTCCGTGTCGAATCGTTCGGGGCGGCGAGAGTCCGCAAGCTATTATTAGACAGGATTATGAACGGGCGAAAAGAGAAAACGACGGTTATCGTGTCTGTCGTTGCCGACACCGAGCCGAGCCGCCGATGGATGGCGTAACGGTCAGTCGGTCGGGGTATCAGTCCGTAATACAGTCACACGGTCATACATTCATACGGTCATACCGTCGCACGGACAGAAAGGGGCTGTTTCCCGACCGCAGGAAAGCGGAACAGTCATTCCCGTTTACAAAGGCGAAGCAAGCACGGGGCTTTCCGTCGGCTGCAAGGTCGGGCGGCTACGCCGTTAGGGGAACAATCTCCACCCTCATGCTTCGGGTAGATTCTTCCCCTAAACCTTGCATCCGACCGCCCCGAGCAAAGAAGCCTTTGAAAACGGAAACGACCGCCCCGCCGCCCACCATCGACCGAAAGGGAAAAATAATAAGATGGGGTTCGGTATAGTCGGTAAAGTCGGCACAACGAGCGCAGACAGCCAAGTACACAAAGCGGATTCAACCGCCGAGCCGATAAGACACGGGCAGACCGCCGGCACACCGCAGGGTATTTACGGAGAAAATACCGTAGCTTATTAGGGAATTTTCCGAGCCGCAATACTCCATATCGCTGAAAATTCCCCAATAAGGCAAGGGGCAAGCCCCTCTGCACACCCCGTCGGGGACGGCTCTTTGCCGCCCCCGAAGATACAAAGAATCATTGTTTCACAAGCTAAAAAAGAAAGGAATATATATGGGTTTCGTAGTATTGCATATGGAAAAGGCGCACGGTTCCGACAGCGGAACGACCGCCCACATAGAGCGTTTCATCATACCGAAGAACGCAGACCCCACACGCACGCACCTGAACCGAAAACTCGTTGCCTACCCCGACGGGATAAAAGACCGTTCGGCGGCTATCCGGAGAAGACTGGAAGAAGCGGGGCTGACACGCAAAATCGGAAACAACCAAGTACGGGCAATCCGAATCAACGTGTCGGGAACGCACGAGGACATGGAACGCATCGAAAGGGAGGGGCGTTTGGACGAGTGGTGCGCCGACAATATGAAATACTTCGCCGACACGTTCGGAAAGGAGAACATCGTGGCGGCGCACCTGCATCGGGACGAGGAAACGCCCCACATACACGTCACGCTCGTTCCCATCGTCAAGGGAGAGCGCAAGCGCAGGAAAAGGGAGGAGCAGGCGAAGAAGCGATACCGCAAGAAGCCGACCGACACCGTGAGGCTGTGCGCCGACGATATTATGACACTCCTAAGGCTGAAATCCTACCAAGACACCTACGCCGAGGCGATGGCGAAATACGGGCTGCAAAGGGGCATAGACGGCTCGAAAGCACGGCACAAGTCCACGCAGCAGTATTACAATGAAACGAAGAAACTCGCCGACAGCCTCAAAGCGGAGGTGGTGGATTTGCAGCGTCAGAAAGAAACGGTGCAGGAGGAACTAAGACGGACGAAAAAAGAGATACAGACCGAGAAGCTGAAAGGGGCAGCCACGACCGCAGCCGCCAACATCGCCGAGAGTGTCGGTTCTCTTTTCGGCAGTAACAAGGTCAAGACGCCGGAGCGGGAGAACGCCGCCCTGCACAGAGAGGTAGCCACGCACGGGGAAGCCATCGAAGCCCTGCAAACCCGAATACAGACCATGCAGAACGACCATCACCGTGAACGGATGGAGCTGGAAGCCAAGAACTTGTCGGAACTTAGCCGTAAGGAGGCTGCGCATACGGAGGAAACCACGAGGCTCAAAAATCGGATTTTGTGGCAAAACCACATTATCGGCTGTCTCAGTTTCCTGCTGCTCAAAACAAGCGACATCTTCCGCAAGGCGGTACACGGCATTATCCGTCTGGCAAGGGATTATTACAAGCCCCGTTTCGATACGGAGCAAGTATCGGACATCAAGAGTGTCCTTAACCTCTTCGGTGATGATAAGCAGTCTCACCGTGCAGCCGGGGATTTTCTGTATATTACTGCCACGCAGAAAGGCAAACTGGATAACCGGGAGCAAATCAAAGCCAGACGGGAAGTCGATAACGTGGTAGAGGGGCGGTACGACCAACAGCAGAAGAGAGGCTTTTCGATGAGAAGATAAAAGATAGCTTCACGAAAAAATATACTCAAAATACTAAGAGTTTATTGATGTATAGCCAAATGAAAAAAGTAACTTTGCAAAAAATAGATGCAGAAAATGTGAGAAACCTCAAATCCGCAACCTATAGGGTTTAGTGGGATTTTGCTTGCAAAGCGACAAAATTCATTTTATTGTACATATTTCTTGCACAACAGAAATGTCGCAGACACAAAATCCCCTTACCCCATAAAGCGACTTGAGGTAATACGCTGGTTTAACCAGAAAAGCATGGTCTTTAACCAAAGTCTGTCTTGAACAGGTTGGCATAAGCATTGTTGTCTGAGTAAATATTCAATACATGCCTACGTGATGTCTTAATCCATTTCGCAGGAACAGAGATGAACTTGAAAACAAAGGTCTTGATTCTGCTGGTGGCACGCAATCCAAATTCATGGGTTTTCAATCTCTGCATAATAGCTTTGTAGAAGTTTCTGATGAGAGCTGTCATAAGCAGGAATACAGTATTCTGTGCCATGAACGATTTTGGCAATCGATTCCAGCCAAAGCCATTGTTCATGTCATCGAAGATGCGTTCCTTGCCACCACGAAGATTGTAGAATTCCACGATGTCTCTTGCACTCGACTTGTAATCGTTAGTCAGTATACATCTGTAGGTATATTCGCCTTCCCAAATGTCAAGGTCTCCATCTATTCGCCTTTGTCTCTGTATGACAAGACGATACGGTTTTCCTTTCCATTTCTCAACAAGGATGGAATTCAGCTCAAATTCAATACCGTTGATTTCAACAGTTTTCCATCCAGTCAAGGCAAACATGGAATCGTAGAAGGAAGAGCATCTGTTGGCACGAATATAAAAATGCCTGCAATGAGCCTCTACCATATCTACGATTTCCTCCGAGCATGAGCCGCAATCCATGCGGGCACGGGATATATATACTTCTGATGCCTCCAGTCGCTTGAAGATTCTTTCCAAAGTCTCTCTTTGGTTGAAGCGCACGTTTGTGTTGCCGTCTCTATTTTCAATACCGACAATCATGTCGTTAATGACTGCCACACCTGGACTATAGCCCAGGAACTTCTTGTAGGTTGGTTTTGCATCATGCTTCTCTGTTTCAATGAACTGATGGTCAAAGTCAAAATCATACTCTTGACCGGATTTCAATTGACCAGTAGCAAGCAGGGCTTTGATCAATAAGCAGTTCATCTTGTCTGCAGTATTGAAATCATAGGAGTTGCCAGAAGCAGATTTATAGGTGATGTTCTTACAAGTCAGTTCTTCGATAGCACGCAATATGGTGTCTGCGCTGCAAGTGCGAAGAGTTGGATGAAGAGACAAATGTTTCATCAAGTGAGTTGTAACATCCTCAATACATGAGCCGCCACAAAGATATACGCACATCAGAGAGCGTAGAATTTCGCTATATTGATAACCAAACATAGTGCATCTCAATCCCAAGGTGGAATCTATGGTTTGAGCTAAAAGAGCATCAAATTGCTCCATAATAGAAAAAATTCCTCCAAAAGGAGTGAGTTTCTCAGATTTTATTTGTATCTTTCCTCTATAAAACCTAATAGATTTCCGGGTAAGGAGTAACTAAAACAAAGGACTTTGGCCAAGTATTTCTTAAAATGGCACATAACATCCCACACCCACGTTTACGCGGATGTGGGGGATTATCATACTTTCCTCTTCGAGCTCAAGGCTCAAACAGGCTTCCATGGCCACCCGTGGGATAAGTTAATTTGCCAGCGAGGTCAGAACCATCACAAAGATAATAGCCTTTCCATGAGTGGTATATCGTTGTCACCCGTTTGAAGCGGACGATTGACGATCTTGTTTTTGGAAGTCAACGTAATCCGTCTTGTCGTGGATTACATGCCATGCGGCAACTAATAACTTTCTAGCCACAGCCACAATGACCTTCATCTTGTTTTTCTTTCTGACTTGCGTCTGGTAGTAGGAGAATCTGCTGAAAAAACAGTCCTTTGTCCTGCTTGCAGCCCATGCGCACTGAATGATGTTCTTACGCAAATAGACATTGCCGTGAGTTATGCGACGTGACTTGAACTTCCTGTTGGACTCGTCGTTTCTCGGTCTCAGCCCACTCCAAGCTGCAAGGTGGTTGGCCGTTTCGAACTTGCTCATGTCCCTTCCGATCTCTGCGATCAATGATGTGGCCGTACGCTCCCTTACTCCTGGTATGGTCTGCAACCGTCTCAACTCGTCAGGATATTTCTCCTGACATATCTCCAACATTCTCTCAAGGCACTCCTGCTTGTGTTCCTCGGCCAGGTCAAGCTCCTCACGCAACTGCCTGAGCACGTCTATCTCCGCTTGTGATACGACACCGGTCAGCGAGGCCAGTATTGTTTCCCTGCCGTGATGTTTGATGATGCGACCGTGGATTTCCTCAATCAGAATCTCCGGGTCTGTCACACCCTCGGATATTTTCCGCACCACGTCCTTGTAGCTCTTACAGTCCACGTTGGACACATAATTGCCCAGTCGGATATTGCATCGCTGCATCACGGCATCAAGTTTGGACAACTTGCGGACGATTTCCTCGTCAAGGTCGAAGATACGTCTGTCGTACTGGCGGAGCTGCTGTATATCCTCAGGTGGCACGAAACTGCTACTGATAAGATTTTTCATCGTGCACTCGGCAATCCATTGTGCGTCAGCAACATCGCTTTTGTGTCCGGGCAGCTGTTTGATGAAATAAGGGTTGACGAGCTGCAGGTGAAAATGGGGCGCAAGTATGCGCCAAATGGGAATCCAGTAGACGCTCGTACTCTCCATGGACACTTTCTCCACATGATGGGCGAGCAACAAATCACGCATCTGATGCAGTTGAAATGTTAAAACTCCGAAAACTTTCTCGATTAATTCGCCATTCTCGCTCAAAACACAAAGATATACACTATCTTTGTGAACGTCAAGGCCGCATACTGATCTCATAAGCCTAACTTTTAGAGGGTTAAACATTAAGACCTCAAAGATAATAAATAATTGTGACTTAGAGCACGCAAAATAGGATTGAGCGTATGTCGGCCTTGATTTTCCATGTTGTCGGCTTTTCGGGGAGGAAATCTATTAGGTTTTTTATCTCAACTGGCTTATAACTCGGGAATTTTATCTAAATTTGCCATGTCATATTAGAGTTTTGCTTGTCTTCTTTTCGCAACACTAAGGTAAGTGAAAATTCTGACATGGCAAAATCCTGGGCAACTTTTTGTTGCTCAGGCACTTATAAATAATGTTAAACTATAGTGTTGCGGAATTAAGGAGAAAGAAAATTTTTATTGGAGATGATAGTATGGCATTAGTAAAGCACGATTATCCTATTTTGGAATACGATACCGCATCAAAAGCAATCTTTCAGCCGGGAAATGGGAAAAAGCACTTCCCTAAAAAAGCCGTATTTGCATTTTTGGGGGATGAAGTGGAAAAGTATGCACATGCCCACAGTGGAATACAGATAGATGAATTTGAGAGTGCAACAAAATTATATCCCATCTATGAATGCTTTCATAATCAGGAAAGGATATGTTTATGTCCGGCTCCGGTTGGGAGTGCTGCTGCTGTCCAGATTTTAGAGTATTTAATAGCAGGAGGTGTGACAGAAATTATTTCTGTCGGTTCCTGCGGTGTATTGGAAGATATTCCGGAGAACAGATTCTTAATACCCGTTTCTGCATTGAGAGATGAGGGAACTTCTTACCATTATCTTCCGCCATCCAGAGACATAAAGATTTCAACAGCAGGAATAAGTGCAATCAAATTTGCTTTAAATCAAAAGAAAATCCCATATTTGGAAGTCAAGACATGGACAACAGACGGTTTTTATCGAGAAACACTGGAAATGGTGCAATACCGCAAAGAGGAAGGCTGTCAAGTAGTGGAAATGGAATGTTCTGCACTGGCTGCATGTGCAGAATTTAGAGAAGTAATATGGGCTATGTTGCTTTTTACAGCCGACACGCTCTCGAATCCTCATAAATACCAAGAACGGAAGTGGGGAAAAGCAAGTGTATCCACCGCCTTGGAACTGGCATTTGACGCTGTTGTATTAATCAAAGAATAAAGGAAACAAATCTATATGGAAAATACAATGAACAATCGGAATGAAATCCCACAACAAGTGAAGCAAGTCGTTTCCATAGCAGAAACCCTATTGCAGGGGCAGATATTGGGAATGTATTTATATGGCTCTGCGACAATGAATAAATTGCGTCCGGACAGTGACATAGATATATTGATAATAACCAGACAAGAATTGAATCTGTCAACGAAAAAGGAGTTGACCAAGCAATTATTGGAAATTTCCGGCTTCGTAGGTTGCGCCGAAAAAAGACCATTGGAGATAACTGTCATCCATCAAAAAGACATTATTCCGTGGCAGTTTCCGCCCAAATGCGAGTATATGTATGGGGAGTGGCTTCGGAAAGAGATGGAAGCCGGAATGATTCCGCAGGCGTGTTTCGACCCTGATATAGCGATTCTATTATGGCAGGCGAGAAAAAGTAGTATGACGCTGAAGGGCGCAGATTGCAAACAACTTATTCTCCCGATTCCGTTCCGCGAAATACAAAAGGCTATTCAATTTTCTCTACCCGGTTTGATTTCCAATGTTAAGGGAGATGAAAGAAATGTGCTATTGACGCTATCCCGCATGTGGTTTACATTAGAAACCGAAGACGTGACAACGAAAGATGTTGCTGCGGAGTGGGTGATTCCCCAATTGCCGGAAACCTTTTCTTCCCTGTTGAAAACGGCAAAGGAAGCCTATTTGGGAAACCTGTCTGACGAATGGGAAACAATGGAAAATGAAACGCTCGCGCTTACCGGGTTTATGAAAGGTCGGATTGAAGAATTGCTTAAAGCCAAAGGGTAAAGCAAGCAAAAGCAAGAATATCCCTACAATAAATAAACCGTTTGAAATGGTGCTGCCTCTTTTACAATAATACACCTATGAGAAAAGTAATCCTTTATATTGCCGTCAGTCTGGATGGCTATATCGCTGACAGCGAAGGTTCCGTTGAATGGATAAGCGGACAAGATAAAAACGTGGAGATGGAAGACACCTTTACTCCATTCTTCAGTGGTGTGGACACGGTCATTATGGGAAAGAGAACCTACGACCAAATTGTGACCGAACTTTCTCCCGACCAATGGCCCTACGGGGAAGCGATGACCTATGTATTGACTCATCACAGTGAAGAAGAGGGCACAGAAAATATCCGTTTCAGGAATATGGATGTATGCCAACTGGTAGAGGAGTTGAAACAGGAATCGGGTAAAGATGTGTGGATTTGCGGAGGTGCAGAAGTGGCGCAACAACTCATCGCAAACAATCAAATAGACATTTATCATCTGGCGATTATACCGGTTCTTCTCGGTAACGGCACAAGGCTGTTTGGTGCTACCGATAAGAAAATTGACTTGGAAATGATTCGTACCAAGAAATACAACGGCATAATAGAGGTGGTATATAGTCGCAGGAAGATTTGATGTTTACTGTTTTAAAATCTTCTCCCTTTAGAATACACGATTAAAGATTACGACCATATTTCCGATTTACTGCTCGTAAATTATTGATTAATAATCAGTTGTAAATACTAACATTATAAATTAGAGACTATATAAACAAGAAAAACATTCATACACATTTTCTATTTTTGAGAAAATTCGTATCTTTGCACATAAGAGAGTTATTTGACAGCATAGCAACGCAAAACGCTGAAATTCGCACAGTTGCTAAATCGTTACCTCTATTTCTCAAATAATTCGCTAAAAGTTTATTCTTCAATCGGTTAAGTCAAACCGATAAAAATCTAAAATATAATAAGGTGTAAAGACCATAATGAATAAAGACGACAAGGAGATGAAACAGAAATTCAATGTCATTACCAGCACGTGCGTACCCATCGAACTCGAAAATATAGATACCGACCAGATTGTGCCGGCGCGCTATCTGAAAGCCACCACGCGCGAGGGCTTCGGCGACCTGCTCTTCCGCGACTGGCGCTACCACGAGGACGGCACCGAGGTCAAGGACTTTGTGCTCAACGACCCCAAGTACAAGGGCGAGATACTCGTGGCGGGCAAGAACTTCGGTTCGGGCTCGAGCCGGGAGCACGCAGCGTGGGCCATAGCCGACTACGGGTTCAGGGTGGTCATCAGCAGCTTCTTTGCCGATATCCACAAGAACAACGAACTCAACAACTTTGTGCTGCCGGTCGTCGTGAGCGACGGCTTCCTCAGCCACCTCTTCGCCGCGATACGCTCCGACGCCGACACGATGGTAAGAGTGGACGTGGTAAACCAGTCGGTGACCAACCTCGCCACCGGCGAGCAGGAGCACTTTGAACTCAACGGCTACAAGAAGTTCTGCCTGATGAACGGGCTCGACGATATAGACTTCCTCGTGGCCAACCGCGACAAGGTGGCTGCCTACGAGGCCAGCAGAAAGCAACAGAACAAGGACAACTAAAATCACAAGCGATATGAAACTCAACATAGCAGTATTGGCGGGCGACGGCATAGGGCCCGAGATTATGGAACAGGGAGTGGCAGTGGTCAAGGCCGTGGCAGAGAGGTTTGCCCACGACGTCAGCTTCACCCCCGCGCTCTGCGGAGCCGCCGCCATAGAGCGGGTGGGCAACCCCTTCCCCGAAGAAACCTTCACCACGTGCATGAACGCCGACGCGGTGCTCTTCGCCGCCGTGGGCGACCCCAAGTTCGACAAAGACCCCACCGCACGGGTACGCCCGGAGCAGGGGCTGCTCGCCATGCGCAAGCGGCTGGGGCTCTTTGCCAACATACGGCCCGTGCAGACTTTCACAGGGCTCATCCACAAGTCGCCCCTGAAAGACGAGATAGTGAGCGGGGCAGACTTCGTGTGCATACGAGAGCTCACGGGCGGCATGTACTTCGGCGAGAAATATCAGGACGACAACAAGGCTTACGACACCAATTACTACACGCGCGAGGAGGTGGAGCGCATACTCAGGGTGGCCTACGACTACGCCATGAAGCGCCGCCGCCATCTCACCGTAGTAGACAAGGCCAACGTGCTGGCGTCGAGCCGACTCTGGCGACAGGTCGCCAAGGAGATGGAGGGCCTCTACCCCGAGGTCAAGACCGACTACATGTTTGTAGACAACGCCTCGATGCGCATGCTCGTAGAGCCCACCTTCTTCGACGTGATGGTCACCGAGAATACCTTTGGCGACATACTCACCGACGAGGGCAGCTGCATATCGGGAAGCATGGGGCTGCTGCCGTCGGCGTCGACCGGGATCCACACGCCGGTATTCGAGCCGGTACACGGGTCATGGCCCCAGGCGGCGGGGAAAGACATAGCCAACCCCGTGGCACAGATACTGTCGGCAGCGATGATGATGGAGCACTTCGGACTGGCTGCCGAGGGCGCACTGATACGCCGCGCCGTCGACGCCGCCCTCGATGCCCACGTGCGCACGCCCGACATTCAGGTCGAGGGTGGCCAGCACTACGGTACCCGCGAGGTGGGCGCATGGATAGCGGGCTATATCGCCACCCACTGACCTCGCGCCAACTCCCGCGACCATCACCCCCACCCCATCGCTCACCCCCACCATCAACAAGCATATCAACCAAAGCAACAAGACAAATATGGACGAAGCAATCAAGCAAATCAGTGAACGCCTGAAAGGGCTGAGAGACGTGCTCGACATCACGGTAGAGGAAATGGCCAACACCTGCGGCATCACGACTGTCGAATATCTCGCCATGGAGAACGCCGAGAGCGAGCTGCATGTGAGCAATCTGCAGAAGATAGCCTTGAAGTATGATATACCACTCGACGTGCTCATGTTTGGTGAAGAACCGCACATGAGTTCATACTTCCTCACCCGCAAAGGCAAAGGACTGAGCGTAGAGAGACGCAAAGCCTACCAGTACGAGTCATTGGCAAGTGGGTTCAGAGGCAGAAAGGCCGACCCATTCATCGTCACCGTGGAGCCAAAGCCCGCCGACACACCCATCGAGACCAACACCCACGCCGGGCAGGAGTTCAACATGGTGCTCGAGGGCGACATGGAGCTCACCATCGGCAAGAAGACGCTCACGCTGCACGAGGGCGACAGCATCATCTTCGACTCGACACAGCCCCACGGCATGCGCACGCTGGGCGAGAGCAAGGTAAGATTTCTCGCCATCATCTTTTAAGTTTTCACCCAGGATAACAACAACGCTACGATTATGATAGAAAGATTCTTAGCACAGACCACATTCACTTCAGAGGAAGACTTTAAGGAGCACTTGAAGTTCAAGGCCAAAGAGGACTTCAACTTTGCTTACGACGTAATGGACGCATGGGCCGAAGAGGCTCCCGACAAGCTGGCGCTGCTCTGGACCAGCGAGCGGGGTGAAGAGAAACGATTTACCTTTGCCCAGCTCAAGGAGCAGACCGACCAGGCAGCGTGTTATCTGCAGAGCCTGGGCATAGGAAGGGGCGACATGGTGATGCTGATACTCAAGCGCCACTACCAGTGGTGGCTCGCCATGCTGGCGCTGAGCAAGATAGGAGCCGTGGCCATACCCGCCACCCACATGCTTACCGCCCACGACATCGTGTATCGCAACAACCGGGCAAGCATCAAGGCCATCGTCTGCGTGAACGATGACTACGTGACCGCGCAGGTACATGCCTCGCTCGCCGAGAGCCCCACGGTCGAGGTGCTCGTCGCCGTAAACTCTGACACCGAACTGGGCAAAGCCGTGCCCACAGACTTCCACTGCTGGAACGAAGAGTGGGACAAAGCGCCTGCCTTTGTGCGCCCAGAGCATGTCAACACCAACGACGACACGCTGCTCATCTACTTTACCAGCGGCACCAGCGGCGAGCCCAAGATGGTGGCCCACGACCACCTTTACGCCTTGGGCCACCTGGCCACAGGTGTGTTCTGGCACAACCTCAACGCAGACAGCATACACCTCACCGTGGCAGATACAGGCTGGGGCAAGGCCGTGTGGGGCAAGCTCTACGGCCAGTGGTTTGCCGGCGCCACGGTCTTCGTCTACGACCACGAGAAGTTCACTGCCGAGAAAATCATGAGGCAGATAGAGAAATACCGTATCACCTCGTTCTGCGCGCCGCCCACCATCTACCGCTTCATGATACAGGAAGACTTCACGCGCTACGACCTCTCCTCGCTCAAGTACTGTACCACCGCGGGCGAGGCGCTCGAACCTGCAGTGTTCCAGAAGTTCTATGAGCTCACCGGCATACGCATGATGGAGGGTTTCGGGCAGACCGAGACCACCATGACCCTCGGCACCTTCCCCTGGAACACACCCAAGCCTGGCAGCATGGGCAAGCCCAACCCGCAATACGACATCCGTCTGCTCAAGGCCGACGGCTCGGAATGTGAGGACGGAGAGAAGGGAGAAATCTGTATCAAGGTGGGCGATCACAAGCCCTATGGACTCTTCAAGTGCTACTATCGCGACGAGGAGATGACCCACCAGGTGTGGCACGACGGACTCTACCACACCGGCGACATGGCATGGCGCGACGATAACGGCTACTACTGGTTTGAAGGCCGCATAGACGATGTCATCAAGTCGAGTGGCTACCGCATTGGGCCCTTCGAGGTAGAGAGCGCACTGATGACCCACGAGGCTGTGGTGGAGTGTGCCATCACCGGAGTGCCCGACGAGGTGAGAGGCATGGTGGTCAAGGCCACCGTGGTGCTGGCGCGCGACTGGAAGGACAAGGCGGGCGACGCCCTCGTCAAGGAACTGCAGCAGCACGTGAAGCGCGAGACCGCGCCATACAAGTACCCGCGCATCATCGAGTTTGTAGACGAGCTGCCCAAGACCATCTCAGGCAAGATAAGAAGAGTGGAAATCAGAGAGAAGGACCGCAAGTAGGCAGCAGCCGTGCCCGCGCCCGTGGCGCTAACCCTCTATCTGGCCGTCGCGCCAGTTGACGAGGAAGAGACGCTCACGGGCTCGGGTAAAGGCGCATTGGTAGATATACCGTCTATCCCCTAAGAATGTGTAACACCCTCAATGGTATCAATAGGAAAACTTGAGCCACACATGTACATGGGGTGTACAACTGTCATTGATTATGCTTGCTGCGTGTATGGTTAACAACAGCTACGATACCAATACTCAGTTCGTAGAGGCCATACATTGGCAGCATAACAAGACAGCAGGTAAATAGGTCGGGCGGAGTGATGATGGCAGCTACTATAGCAATGGCTATGAGCGCATGCCTGCGATAGCGTCTCATGAAACCAGCTGTCAGCACGCCCAGTTTGGCTAAAAAGAATGAGATGACCGGTATTTGAAACACCAGACCCATCAACAGCGTAAGCGTTACAAAGGTGGAGATATACGAGGAAAGATTAATCTGATTGATGACCTCGGCTGCCACCTGATATGTTCCCAGGAACCGCAAGGCAAATGGGAAAAGTATAAAATAGCTCATCAGAACACCCACGCCAAAGAGAACAAAAACAGCCACCGTGACGGCAGCCGAATAGCGTTTTTCGTTCTCATACAAAGCCGGCGCAACAAAACGGTAGAGTTCGACCATGACATAGGGCGAGGCCAACAGCAAGGCTATATATAAAGAGGTGGACATATGCACAACAAACTGACTTGCCAATTCAGTATTGATAAGGGTAATGTGGAATGGCGCAAAATGGAAGTCCATCCCCATTCTACCTGCCAGTTCTTCTATCCACTGATATGTCGTAAAGTCGTTGCTACTGGGTGCAAGCAACAGCCGAAAGGTGGTATCCTTAACGCAGAAAATGGCTATGGTCAGCACAGCAACAACAGCGATGACACGGAAGAGCATCCTGCGCAACACCTCAAGGTGCTCTCCGAATGTCATCATCTCATTATTCTTATTGCTCATGTTCTGGCTTGGCAATATCGGCTGTATTGGCCTCGTTCTGGGCCGACTGTTCATTGTAGGTCTGCTGTTCCTTATCGTCCGCGGAACGTGAAGCCTCGTCCGAGACATCCTTCATACCTTCTTTGAATGACCTTATTCCCTGGCCCAGCCCACGCATCAACTCCGGAAGTTTCTTGCCGCCAAAGAGTAGTAAAGCCAAAGCTGCTATGAGCAACAACTCGGATGTTCCAATAAATAATAGCTGACTACACATCGTCGTTTCCTCCAACTAAAAATATCTCACATGTATCAAAATTAATCTCCCAATGACCGCCTTCGATGCCTTCCCATTCATACTTGGAAGCCATACGGTCCCACCAAGTCTGGAAACGTGAACCGGTTTCTCCGAGGTCCTTCACAAGTTTCTCATAGAGTTCGTCGTTGTCGGCCGTTACTATCTTAGCCAGTTCGTTAAGTCCATTGCGACGCTCATAGAGATGCAGTATCTCTTCTTTCTCTTCGGGCGTGACATTACCTATTAGCTTCTTCATTGTCATAATCTATTTGTTTTCTTTAGTTATTTCTATTACAACTCTTTTCTCACATCAAACGGGTCGAGATAGTCTATCTTCTTTATCGTTTCCTTGTCTGGCAAGAATTCTCCATGTCGGCGTATATTGTCCAAAAGTTTCTTACTGGCATTGCGCTCTATATGGGCTATAACACACTGCTCATGGCTCGGCGTGTTAACCTCAAGTGTGATCTTATGGTTGAGCCATATACAGCGACGACATTGATAGGCATCGCAACGACGGCACAGGGGCGCATGGTCCAGCTGATAGAGTTGCCGGTTAAGAATGTTAAGACCTGTTGACAAATCACCAACGGCGCTTCCATCCTCGTCATAATAGAACGCTGGGCAGATATAGAACCGTCCATCAGGAGCCAAGGTCACAGAGGTTTCGCCTGCACCACAATTGTTCATTTGATCAAGCATCATACGGTCTGTAAGCACATTAAACTGGACGGTAGAACCTCCTACATAGATATCCTCAACGGTTTTCGACAGCATACTGAGCACGTCGGTATAGGTATTGAAGTCGGTATCGGTAAAAGTGTCGACATCAGTTATTACCAGATTAAGGCGCGACAACTTGGGCAACAGTGCTGCTATATCTCCCGCCTCTGCAAAGAGCGACTGATGGGTCGTACGAATGACGTAAGAAGTATCATCACGTTTATAAGCGTTAAACTGACTTGCCTCATTGATGCTGTCAAAAACAACCACATCTGCGTCTTCTGCCAAAGTGGCAGGTTTGATACAAACATGGTCTATAGTGTCTATAACCTCATCATACTCCTTTGGCAAAGTATAAGATGGATAGACCAACTGGACATTCAGATTTTGCTTCATGGCATAGAGAACAGCCATACGCAAAGTGTCAATGGGCATCAGCTTCGGAGAAGTCCGCCTGTTGGCATAGTGGCAGAACGAAACCGACGTATCATCGAGCAGAATTATAAAGTATTGAATCATAGTGTTTCGCCCTCCTTCTCCAATTTACGGTATAGCTTATTCCAATAATAATTATTAGCCCTCACCCTTGCTTTGTGCATCTTGCATATAGCAGTAGCCCGCTGATAGATAGTGGGAGTATCGGCAGCATCATAGTTCTCGCCCTGGCACCATGCGCAGCCTTCTGCAACTTCGCAGTCTATACATTGCTGAGTAGATTGAGTGCATCTATCAAGGGTTAGGAAAGGACGCAGGCGATTTCTGTTTATTCCGTCATGAATATTACCTATTATCCAAGCCTTCTTGTTGCGTAGAGAATATTGGGCGAAGCGTGTACAGGGATAAAAGTTGCCCAGGGCATCAATAGCCAGCATTTTGCCAGCGCCACACCAGTTACCGTTTTGCAGTTCACAGTCCATGGGCTTTCCCAAATGCTCACTGAAGAAAGAGCAGGCATAGTCCCTATAATACTTGCCATCAATGATGGCATCAGCCAACGACATTAGTTGCTGCTCGAAAACCTCGTCATCGCCCTCATTCCATACATCCTCAAATACGCAGTTGATATTTACCTCATGTATGCCAAGACTATAAAGATGAAGCACGCTGTCCTTGATATAAGGCAGATCGGCACTACTGATGGTTACCTTAGTACCCGCATGGGGAAACTGTGAGAGCCACAGGGGGATGTTTTTCACCACGTCGTCATACGACCCTTTTTCTTCCTCAGGCGTGGGCATTACTCCCCGCTCCATATCCTTGGTTTTCCAGATACGGTTAAGGTCATGCTTCTGCTTGGTGCCATCTATGGTAATGCCAATAGACAGGTGGTCGCGGTTCTTCTTTATAAACTGCTGCACCTTATCCGTGCCATAATTGATACCATTGGTAGAGAACGAAAATCTATAGGAATTGAACCAATGGTGGTTTCTGGCAAACATCTCCTTCTTCAGATAGTCGCAAATATGGTCTATCAGGTCAATCTCCAAGAAAGGCTCGCCACCTATAAAATCCCATACCACACTCTCCTCGGGCATGTCGGCCTCGTGGTCCAGTATGTAATCAATAGCAGCCTTTGCTACCTCCCATGACATTCGCTCCTTAGAGTTCTTGCCAACAAGGTAGCAGTACTTACAAGCTAACTGGCAATCCTTAGTAACGATGAATGTGATGGTTTTCGCCATGCCAGATTGCCAGGCGTTATTGCTCTTGTAAATCATATCTTTATTTAGAACAAAGACATGGTACCACTGCAACTCCCACCACACATACTGTCACACCCTCCTTTACATGAACTGGTACAGTAATAAGAACATTGTCCTCGGCAACTTGACGAACAAGTACCTTGGCAACCGAAAGAACAATTACCAGAGCATGAAAGGCTACAGGTTTGTTTACAGGACCCATCACATGCTTCTTTGCAACCGACAATACATTCTCCTGTACAATTACTGCCACAACCATTAGCACACGCACGTGTGCATGCTCCCGAACACTTTGTAGTACAGGCTTCGCTGCATCCACGTTTACACCCTCCTTCACAGTTGTTTTCGCATAGTGCCGAACAGCTATTTACACAAAGCCCAGTACATGCGGCATTACAACTCCCTGGTGTTACTTTGTCCAACATACCCATTGCGTTAATGCTTTGTGGAAGGACAATACAACCAAGAATAGGCAAAACTATTTTCGCTGCATTCTTAAGGAATGAGCGCCTGTTTTGAATATTATTTTTATCCATAAATCTATAGTAACAATTACTTAATAAACATTAACTGTTATGAAACCATCTTTGGATATTTTCCAATCAACAGAGATAGCATATGCCGACCCATCATCAAAGAAGAAATTTACACACGATATTTTGCTGGCACTTGAATATCGTACTCTAGTTTCTACAAATTCACTTTTTCGCACCGAAGGTCTTTGCTTGTACGAATCCAGTTTTTGCTTAGCACATGGATATCCATATTTTTTAAGACAACTTTTCATAGTTGGGTGTTCATCTGTAATAAAATACTCAAATGTGCAATATCCCGTTATCCATCCACCTTCTTTCTTCAATGTATTCCATTCCTTATAGCTGAGTTTTTTTAATCCCAATTCCGTTGGTTTAAAACGATAATAAAAATCATAAGGCTCTTTTGCGAAAACATAAACCCAACCGTTACTCACTTCCCAACCTCTTGGATCAGAAATAAGTAAACCATAATAATGCCAATTGCTCCATATGTCCCCAACGAAGAAAGCGTCTGATTTTTGCGCAAAAAGAGCTCCAGGATTTGAACATAATAATAAAGAAATGGCGGTAATTATCTTAAAAGTTTTTATAGCCAATTTCATAGTTTTATACTTTATTTGTTATAATTGTATAGGAAATGTATTGTTGTCAATTAAAATATCAATATATTCGCCAAAATCGTCACCAGGCACAAGTTCTGAAAAAGCTACATACAATATATCAGCTAGAGGGTTTCCACCTCCGCCTCCATTTTTATTTAACACCTGCAACTTGTTAGATCTGCTTAATGCTTCAATACATAACTTTTCAAGTTGGTTAATCTTTTGAGATGAACCTTCTGCTAAAATAGCAAAATATAATAATGGAGGGTTCTCTTCTAAATGCTCTTTCTCTCTCTTTTCTGCATCTTGGGTTTTGCCAATATAAACTTGTGGATGCCAGCCCTTTGTTTTTGTTATTGCCTCTTCTAATTGCTGTACAATAACTTTGGCTGCCTCTTGAGCCTCCATTTTCTTTGCATCTTTATTCATACTCATTGATGTTTAGAGAATAATCCGGCTCCTAAAATTATAATTTATTATTAGGTTATTACACATACTAAAAAAGCGCGGAGCCACTTCTGTCACTCGTTCCACGCTATAAAGGCTCTCGCATTGCCCGACAAGTCGAAACGAGCAACGCTGAAAGCCCCACGCCGATGCAAGTATATAAATCACCCACAACATCAACGAATGTTAAAGCATTCGAAGACAATTGAGGTATGTATACTATACACCTCATGAGACGTTCTGGTTGCTTTGTTTATGACTTGTCTTGGAATTTGCGAGATTCTTATAGCGTCAAAACCAAAGCGTACAAAAACGCCTTTTACAATATGTGTGTCTTACCCACCCTCTGCCCACGTGGGCTTTCAGCATGGATATGACACGGCAAAGATAGGCCTTTTACAATTATTTACCAAGAAAAAAACAATATTTTTTACCACCACCACTATTTTTTTGTTTTACAAGCAATGAATAACAGCGCAGAACAGTGGCAAGATAAGAAGAGTGGAAATCAGAGAGAAGGACCGCAAATAGGCTGCAGCCGTGCCCACGCCCGTGGCGCTAACCCTCTATCTGCCCCTCGCGCCAGTTGACGAGGAAGAGGCGCTCACGGGCTCGGGTGAAGGCGGTATAGAGCCAGTGGATATAATCGGGAGTAAGCATGTCGTCGGTCATATATCCCTGGTCGATGTAGACATGAGCCCACTGTCCGCCCTGGGCCTTGTGGCAGGTCACGGCGTAGGCAAACTTGATTTGCAGAGCGGTGAAGTAAGGGTCCTGGCGCATGGCGGCCATGCGGTCGGCCTTGCGGGGCAGGTCGGCATAGTCGTCGAGCACGCGCTGATAGAGCTGGTCGCTCTGCTCGCGGGTGAGCGCAGGCGCATCGGTAGAGAGGCTGTCGAGGACTACGGTAGACTGGTACTCATAGTTGTCGTAGTCGGGGAAATGGAGCCACACGTCGGCGAAGTTGAGACCGTGCATCTCGCGCTGACGACGCACCTTGACCACGCGACAGCAGTCGCCATTGGCAATGAAGGCAAATGGCGGACGGTCTTCGCCCTGGACAGAGGCAGGCGGGAGATAATGGTTCTTGACTATCATGAGCCTGTCGCCCGAGGAGAGCAGGTCGTCGCCACGGTCGAGGATGGTGGAGCGTATGCCGAGATTGTAGATACGCGCCGTCTTGTTGGAGCGGGTCACGACGATGGTGTCGTCGACGCCCACGTGGTGGTAGCTCTGGCTGAGCGCCTCGATGAGTTCGTTGCCAGGCACCACGCTGACATCGGCAAAACCCTGCAGACGTATGCGCGGCAACTGGGTCATGGCGTCGTGGGTAATCATGGTGCGTATCATGGTGGCGTTGTAGAGTATTCCGCTCTCTCCAGCCTGTCTTACCACCTCGTCGAGGTCGGCTTGGAAGACCGAGAGTCCATAGCCCTGGAGCACCTCGGCAGCGAGCGCCGGAGACTCTTCCTCGCCCACAGGCGGGAGCTGGGGGGTGTCGCCGATGAGCATGAGCCGGCAGTTGCGCCCGCCATAGACATAGGTGATAAGGTCGTCGAGCAGACAGCCCGTGCCAAAGACGCTCTCGCCCAAGCCCTCGTTGGCTATCATCGAAGCCTCATCGACCACGAAGAGGGTATCGGCATGGAGATTGTCGTTGAGATTGAAGACGCCGCCCCCCGCTGCCACGGAGCGCTCGCGGTATATCTTGCGGTGGATGGTGAAGGCTGCCATGCCGCTGTAGTGAGACAGCACCTTGGCGGCTCGCCCGGTGGGTGCCAGGAGCACCATCTTCTGCCGGAGACTGGCGAGCGTGCGCACCAGGGCAGCGGTGAGGGTGGTCTTGCCCGTACCCGCCGAACCGCGCATCACCATCACGGCATGGTCGTGACGGAAAGCGAGAAAGCGGGCTATCTCTGTGACAGCCCGATGCTGGTCGGCGGTGGGGCTGAAGCCCATCTGCTGCTCCACGCGTGAGATAAATTCGTCGATAGTCATAGTGATGACAAAAGTAATCATTTTAGGCGAGACGCCGACCAAGGGATGCAAGTTTTTTGGTCAGGGCGGCAAAACTCGCAGCCACTCCCGGCGCCGTGGAGAGGGTCGTGGCTGGCTCGTGACATAAGGCACGTGGGCTCGTGACATAAGAAACGAGCCCACGTATCAATTGGCACGAGCCCTCGTTTCTTCCGTTACGAGCCGACAGCGATGGTCACGACGCCGCCGAGCCATTGGTCTACAGCCACTTGGAACAACGGCCAAAGCAGCGTGAAAAACAGCGGCGGCAGCCAAGCAAAAAGGAGCACTACCCGTGATGGTGGTGCTCCTTGTATATAGGATGGTGTGAGGTCTGAAGGGACTATCTGAAGATGGAGAAGTTGACGCTGCCGTAGACTCTATGCTCCAGATAGCGCGGATGGCACACAAAATTGTTGGCCTTGCCATGCTCAACGACGAGGATGCCGTCGGGCTTGAGCAGATTGTGCTCGAAGATGAGGTCGGGGATGGTGTCGATGTTGTCAAGGGCATAGGGCGGGTCGGCAAAGATGAAGTCGAACTGCTGGCAGCAACTCTTGATAAACCTGAACACATCGCCGCGGATGAGCACGTTGGCATCGGTGCCCAGCTTGGTCATGCACTGGCGGATGAAGTTGGCATGGTCGCGGTCGGCCTCGACGCTGACCACCTGGGAGCAGCCTCGCGACAGCATCTCGAGCGATATGCTGCCCGTGCCGGCAAAGAGGTCGAGCGCCATGGCGCCGTCGAGGTCTATATATCCATTGAGCACATTGAAGATATTCTCCTTGGCAAAGTCTGTAGTGGGTCGCGCCTTGAACGAACGTGGTATATCGAAGTGGCGTCCCTTATATATTCCTGTGATAATTCTCATCTTCCTCGCATATAAAGTGTAACTACATCGAGCGCAATGCCCTTGATTTCGGTGATAGGTGCACGGTTGAACTCTGCCGAGGGGCTCATGGTGTAAGCCTTGCGCAGATAACGGTGCAGAGAGGTCATCATCTCGTCGCTATCGACAGGGGCGCCCGCGATGTAGAGCTCGTCCTTGTCGGCATCCATCTGCAACTGCTGCCACACGTAGAGCATATAGTATACGCTGTCCTGCGCGCGGGTGGCAGAGTAGGTGTTGCAGAAGCGGAAACGGTGCTTGTCGAAGGCGAAAATGCTCACACAGTCATCATGGAAGTAGGCATAAAGGCGGCGGCAGAGATGGGTCTCGGCGCGACGGTGCATATAGCTCCACACAGGTTGCTCGACAGGCATGTAGATGACGTCGGCATAATGGTCGTCGATGACCGCCTTGAGGTCGCGGTTGATGGCCATGATGGCGACGGCATTGAGCTGGGGCAGCACGCTGCAGATTACCTCCGTATTGGCTTGGGCGGCAAAGCTGTAGCGATAGAGGGTCTCGGCCTTGGCCTCGTCGAACTCCTCTACAGGTACAATCATGGTGGGTGCCGACAGCATTACCTGCGCTCTGCCCGTAGGGTGAGAGAGCAGTTGGGACTGGCGGAACGCCTCGCGCAGGTTAGCTGCTATCGAGATGCCGCTCCTAACGGTATAGGTCTCGTAAGCCACGCCCTTGACTGCCGTCTTGTCGGCTATGGCAAAGGCGAGCGACGTGTCGCTGATGCGGAGTGTCATCCGCGGTTGCTTCATTGTTTCATTCCCAGTTTCCAGCATTGTTGTCAGGTGTTGTGAGGTCTCCTATTTTCAGTCCGGCAAATTTGCCGTTGTCATTGGCTTCGCGCGTGAGGCGCTCTATCTCTTGTGGATCGAGCCCCTGGAGGTAGTCGTCGTAGGTGGCTCCACACTCCATGAGGCTGACGGCTGCTCCCGAGGCACCGGTGGCCACCGCCGTGCGTATCTCAAACTTACGGCCGCCGCTGTGGGGGATGACGGCGGCAGTGGGCGTGAGCAGCCGGGCGCCGACAAGCGAGTCGACAGATGGTGCGTAGGTGCCGTGGACGGTATGATAGGCTTCCTGGGCTGCGCGTATCTGGAGCAGGCAGCCTATCACGGCCTGCTCACGCTGGTGGCGTTGGGCGTCGAAACGCATCGGCGCACTGATACTGAGCCAGCATAGCACCACAAGCAGCGCCACGCATCCGCCCAAAAGCAAGTTGCTGCCTCTCTTGATATTCATACGAATGCAAAGTTAGACAAAAAACTCCGATTAAGGGGTGTGTGGCGCCAATAAATGATATGTGCAAGGCACAAAACTTACATTTTTGCTGCCCAGAGGCCATGCAGATTGCAGTATTCGCGGGCTCCGGTAACGTGGGCAGTGGTCTGGAAGAGGGCGACGGGACGATCGGTCGGCGTGAGTTCGCGTCGCAATACGCCCTCGTCGGTGAGCAGCTCTATCCACTGGATGTAGTGCTCGGGGGTCATGGGATGCTCGACGCTGCCCACGGTGACGCGGTAACCGCCGTCGACGCGCTCGATTACGGGCACATGCTTCTCCTGGGCGGCATCGGTGGTGTTGGCTTCGAGCAGCTGCATGGGCTGTCCGCAGCACACGAGCGTGCCGGCGCCGGCATGCAATACTTCTACAATGTTGCCGCAAATGGGGCAACGGGCTACTTGTCTGATTGTCATCATATCTTATCCTTTCTTTAGAATGGTGAATAACAAGGCTAAGTTACGGCTATTTCGGATAGAATGGCACTTATGCCGCTTAACTTTAACGATTATTATACTTTCAAGAGCCATCTCCGCGCGTCCAAAGCAAACCACGGCGGTCGCAAAGGCCATCAAAACCATCGCCAAGGGCATGAAAAATCGCCCTTAGGTGCCTATTTTTGCAAAAAACACGGTTTCTAAGGTGCCTATTTTTACAAAAAATTCCATTTCTATGATGCCTATTTTTGCAAAAAAGTATGATTTTAAGGTGCCTATTTCTGCAAAAGTTCGTATCTTTGCATAAGATAGGCGGCACCTCAGCCATTAAGCGAGCTTATGGCGTTCGGCTTGCACTATCTTTGCAAAAGATTGGCGCAGAGACAACCATTTGTACCATACTGACAGTCAAGGTCTGCGCGCAAACAGTCATCACGAAAACAAAAAAAGACGAGAAGATGAAATACTTGGAAAGAGCCATCGACGGAGAACTGAAGAAATGGGGCGAAAGCGAAAATCACAAGCCGCTACTGCTGCGCGGCGTGCGCCAAGTGGGCAAGACTTCTGCCGTGCGCCATCTGGGCGAGCGGTTCAAGCATTATGTGGAGATAGACCTGAACGATAGGCAGGATTTGCATACCCTCTTTGAAAAGGGATATAGTCCGCAGCAAATCTGCCAGCAACTGTCTGTGATACTGGACACTCCCATCGAAGAGGGCAACACGCTGCTGTTTTTCGATGAAATACAAGCGTGTCCTGCCGCTATCAACAGGCTGAGATACTTCTATGAGAAGATGCCTCTGCTCCATGTCATCGCCGCCGGTTCGCTGTTGGAGTTTGCGCTGAGAGACCTGCCATCATTCGGAGTAGGACGAATACGCTCGCTGTTTATGTATTCGTTCAGTTTCCAGGAGTTCTTATGGGCGCTCGACAAACGCACGCTCGCCGACATGGTGGTCCAGGCTACGCCGGAAGACCCATTACCCGAGCTCATCCATGCCAAGGCGCTGGAATACCTTAGGGTATTTCTCGTCATCGGTGGCATGCCCGAGTGTGTGGCCCGTTATGTGGAGACTGGAAGCATGCTGAAATGTCAGCAGATATTGAGCGAACTGATGATTTCGTATCAGGATGATTTCAAGAAATATCACGAGAAGATTCCCGTCAACATGCTGAGAGACGTACTGCGGTCGGTAGCCCTGCAGGGACAAGGCAAATTTGTATATACACAAGTGGGCAGCGACTATCGCACCCCCGTAGTGAAGGAAGCGTTGGACATGCTCTGCATGGCGGGACTCATCTATACAGTGGTACACACCGACAGCAACGGTGTGCCGCTGTATGCTGAAGCCAAAGAAAAATACAAAAGATATATCTTTATGGATACGGGGTTGCTGCAACGGACTCTCGAACTCGACTTGACGGACATACTCGTCTCAGACGACATCAAACTCGTAAACCGAGGGGCTCTGGCAGAGGTATTTGTAGGCGACGAACTGGTGAAGAGCCGCCCGCCATACCTGAATGACAATCTCTATTGCTGGCACAGGGAGAAAAAGAACTCCAATGCAGAGGTGGACTACGTAGTCTCACGCAAAGGAAGAATATATCCGATAGAAGTAAAAGCCGGAGTACGTGGCACGATGCAGAGCATGCGCATCTTCATGGATGCCAAGCAACTGGACAAAGGCATCCGTACATCCCTGGAGAACTTCGGCGAATTTGACGACATCCTCATCTATCCGCTTTACGCTATAGGCAACATCTGCCGGTGATTACCGCAACGACGGGGTCTACATCAGTGGCGAGAACATACGCACTACGCCGTCGGCGAGGCGCTGATGGATGGTGTGGTGCTGGAAAAGGTAGTTCTCGTCCAGGGGACTGCAATGGGCGAGGTCGCCAAGGAACAGATGCTTCATGCGGAGCGCCATCTCGGTGTCGTAGATGAAAAGATTGGACTCGCAATTGTTCTCAAAACTACGGAAATCGATATTGGTGGAGCCACAGGAGCAGACCATATCGTCGATGATGAGCAACTTGGAATGGTTGATGCCAGGCTGGTAGAGGTAGAACTTGACTCCGGCATCGTGGGCACGGTCAATGTAGGAGCGGGCGGCGTGCTCGACAAACCAGCGGTCGGCATGCTCGGGCAGCATCACGCAGACATCGACGCCGGCGAGGGCCTTGGTGGTGAGCGCCATAAGCACGGGCTGGGGCGGGATGAAATAGGGCGTCTCAATGTAGACATACTTGCGCGCCTCGTAGATGAGGCTGACATAGCCCTGCATCAGTCCGTTCCAGGGAAGAAGCGGACTGCTCAGCACGACCTGTGCCAGACAGTCGTTGGGCTCGACAGTGGGGGCTGGATAGTACTTGTCGTCGCGCAGAATGGAATGGTCTACGAGATACCAGTCATCGATAAAGGAGCGCTGGAGTGAAGAAACGACGGCACCACAAACGCGGAGGTGGGTATCGCACCAGTCGCGGCCACGACCGCCCTTGGCATAGCGCAGCGCGAGGTTCATGCCGCCGATATAGCCCACCTTGCCGTCGACGACGCATATCTTGCGGTGGTTGCGGTAGTTGACCTTGCCGGTAAAGGCAGGGAAACGCACGGGCATGAAAGACACAACATCGACACCGGCACCACGCAAACGCTCGAAGAAACGGTTGCTGGTCTCCCAACTGCCCACATCGTCGTAGATGACGCGCACTTCGACACCCTCGCGGGCCTTGTCGATGAGGGCATCGGCAACGAGACGGCCCAGGGCATCGTCGGTGAAGATATAGGTAATGAGATGGATATGGCTCTGGGCCTGACCGATGTCGTGAAGGAGGTTGAGAAAGAAATCGGAGCCCTCGGAGAGTATCTCAATGCGATTGTTCTTGAAGGGAAACGCCAGGGTAAGGCGGGCAAAGAAGTTGATGACGCGCTCATGGCGGGCTGGGATGACGAGGTCGTCCTGGGCGGTAAATCCCTCATAGATGCGCTCGGCGATGAGCATATGGGTGCGGTCGCTGAGGAGTCGCTTCTTGTGGAGGTTCTTGCCGAAAAAGAAGAAAAGCACCAATCCCAGAATGGGCACGAAGATGATGGTCATCACCCAGAACATTGCCTTGAAGGGCTGCAGCTCTTCGAGCAACACCTTGACCAGCGCCATTATCACCAGAACAATGTCGATGGCAAGCAACGTCCACAGGATAATCGATGTCATAGTTTCTCTTTTTCTTTCTGTATCTCGGCGAGTCGCTCGATGGCAAAGTCGCTGTTGGGATTGCCGTCGAGCATGGTGCGCAACAACTGCTCGGCCTCGTCGACGCGGTGGGCGTTGAGCAGAAACTCAACCTTGCGGCGCTGGAGGAAGTAATAGAAGTTGAGACAGTTGCTGTTGAGGCTGCCCATGTCCATCGAGCGCTTCAGATTGGCAAACGAGGAGTCGATGAAGCGCAAGGCATCACAGTTGCCCATGCTCACCATACAGTTGACATACTGCATGGTGTATATCAGGTTGTTGATGGAAAGGGTCTGGAAGAGATAGAAATGGGCTATCTCGAAACGGCGCAGATGATAATAGCAACTGCCAAGGAGATAGCACACCTCATAATAGCTGCGACGCTCGTCGGCGCCCATCTGGTCGTAGCGGGCGGCGTAACGCTCATAGGCTGCACCGAGCGGGGAGAGGGCATCAAAGAAGCGGCGTTCGAGATAACGCTGGCGCCCCAGGTAGATATACTGGGCCAGGTCGGGCTGCTCGCAATGGGCAAGCACCCGCTGGGTAGCGGTGAGCTGGCTCTCGCCGCCAGACTTGAACTTCTCGCGGGCTTCGTGCCACTGGTAGTTGATGGCGTCGGTCTGCTGCTTCGTGGGTACAAGCTCATAGCCGGCCACAAACGTATGGCAGTCGCCTGGTTTGGGTAGCAGGACGGGGCTTGCTACCGGCGGGACGAACACAGGCATCAGCGTGAGGGTCACGCGGTAATAGAGTACCGACGGGGTAGTCATCTCGGAATCCAGATGGATGCCAAGATTGTGACTGACGCCATCGCCACTGTCGTCATGATAGGTAAGTTCGACGCCAACCCAACTGTGGATGAACTTGCCATCGGCAATAAGCAACGCGGAGAGGGGGAAGTTGGCAATATCGTCGTCCTCGCCCATGTGGATGTGGGTTTCGTCGTTGGTCCAGGCGGAAAGCGAGTCGATATGGCTGTCGGTGATGCCAAACATGGTGGCAAGGAGCGCACGAGGGGTGATGACGGGATGGGCGGCAGCCTCGTGGTGACTGAAGACGGCAGGCTGGCGGTCTATCTCGAGTTCGTGGAGCAGTTCCAACTCTCCACCCCACTCGACTGTGGCAACTTCATAATCGGCGCAATCGACACTGCGAGCCTTCTGGGTCTCGCTCTCGATTTCGGCCACGACCAACCGCCTCATCTCAAACATCTGCGCCATGACCTTCGTCAGCAATTCATGGGCGTTGACCTCATTGAGAAGAAGACTACAGATGATGTGGATAGCGGCACCGTGGTGTTCCTGATTGACGGAATAGACCACCTTGAACGGGTTCTTGGTGGAGGAATACTTGTTGCATACCGCGCGGACGACGTTGATGTCTTCCAACGACACGAGATGGATGTAATATAATGAGAGTTGGGTGAAAGGGTCATTGTCGGTAAGTTCGATACTGAAGTGGGCACCCTGGTAGTCGAAATGACAGACATTGGACTCGCCCTCCTTGGTCCAGGCGTAGGTGCAAATCATCTTGCGCAGGGTGTCGCTGACCACCTCGAGATTGGTCTGGGCATTGATGTTCTCGAGCTTGAACATCTCCAACTTGGAACCAATGTATTTCTGATAATAGTATCTCACTACGGCACCAACGATAGAAGCCAAGAGAATAAAGACAAGAAAACCGTAACTCATAGGCGTTTATCTGATGACGTTATTGCCTAATTTCTGTGCATAGGCATTGCGCACTTTCTGTATGTCAGCATACTCCTTGAGCAGGCTGGTCATACGGGCTGGGTCGCTGACCGCCGCATTGATTTCGTCGCCAAGCTGCTTCAGGCGACGCTCGGTATAGTCCATGCGGAAGTCGAGCAGCAGATGGACGGTATCGACGCGGAGCCGCTCTTCGGCCTCGAGCTGCAGAGCCTTGACCTCGTCAGCGGTGAGCTTTTTCTTGGGCTCTTCGTTCTTGATGAGCTGCAGCTGGTCGACACTCAGCTCGGCAGCCACCTTGCAGATGTCAATGTCGGAGTGGTGGACAAAGTATTGGAGGGAGTCGAAGCCCTCGTCGGCGCTATGCCGGAAGGCGTCGTCGAGGATGCGGGCGTAGAGGGGATTGGACAGCGCGAGATGGTCGGCCTGCAAATCATAGTAGATGTACTGCGCCACGGTGAGGTCGATGGTGGCATCGCCGGCGGCAGGGATATTGCGGAAAGCCACCTTGCTGCCATCGCGCACAATCATCTGGGCAAGCATACGCTCTACCTTCTCCTGCGGAGAGACCGACGACGCGGGGGCAGCCATCACATTGGTGGGGGTGACCACCTGAGGCGCTTCCTGCTCACGGCGGGCTTCAGAGTTTTTGCTCTCCTTCTGCTCGCGGATGAAGCGGTTCATGGTGTTGATAAGGGTAGCCTCAGCCACACCGGTGCGCGCCACGCAGCTCTGCACGTAGGTGTCGCGGAGTATGGGGTTGGTCACGAGCGAGATGCTCTTCACGATAGAGTTGATGGCTTCGGTGCGCTTAATGGGGTCGGTGACATCCTTGAGCAGCAGGTTGGTCTTGAACTGGATGAAGTCTGTCTCGTGCTGCTCGATATACTGCTTGAGCTCTTCAGCCGTATGCTTGCGGGCGAAGCTGTCGGGGTCTTCGCCGTCGGGCAGCAGCAGCACCTTGAGGTTCATACCCTCGGAGAGCAGCATGTCGGTGCCCTTGAGGGCGGCATGGAGTCCGGCTTCGTCGTCATCATAGATGAGAGTGATATTGGAGGTGAGACGGTGCAGCATGTGTATCTGGGCAAAGCTGAGGGCGGTGCCCGAACCGGCGACCACGTTCTCGATGCCGGCCTGGTACATGGAGATGACGTCGGCCTGACCCTCGACGAGATAGACGCGGTCGAGCTTGGCGATGGCCTTCTTGGCCTGGTAGATGCCGTAGAGCAGACTGGCTTTGTGGTAAACCTCGGAGTCGGGCGAGTTGACATACTTCTTCTCAACGCCCTTGGTACGCTGGTCGAGCACACGGGCGGTAAAGCCGACGACCTTGCCGCTGAGTCCAATCCACGGGAAAACGACTCTGCCGGCGTATCGGTCGATGAGGTCGCCACGGTCGGTCTTGTAGCAGATGCCGGTCTTGAGGAGAAACTCTGCCTGATAGCCTTCGCTCTTGGCACGACGGGCGAGCGCAAAGCGGTCTTGCAGGTCGTAGCCCAGACGGAACTTGGCGATGATGTCGTCACGGAAACCACGGCTGCGGAAGTAAGCCAGACCATAGGCAGTGCCCTCGCCATCAGTCTGGAGCTGGCTCTCGAAGTATTTGGCGACCCACTCGTTGACGATGAACATCGACTCACGCTCGCTCTGCTGCTTGCGTTCCTCGTCGGTCATCTCGCGTTCCTGTATCTTGATGTGATACTTGGCTGCAAGCCAGCGCAGAGCTTCGGGATAGGTCATCTGTTCATGCTCCATGATAAAGGTCACGGAGTTGCCGCCCTTGCCGCAGCCAAAGCAGTGGCAAGTGCCACGGGCAGGAGAAACGAAGAAGGAGGGAGTGCGCTCATTGTGGAAGGGACAGAGACCCTTGTAGTTGGCCCCACTCTTGTGGAGGGTAACAAATTCGGAAACTACATCAACGATATTGCACGCATCTTTAATCTTCTCTACGGTCTGTCTGTCTATCAGTGAGCTGCTCATGGGTCATACTTGTCTATCTGATGCAAATATACTCTTTTTTTGCGACATCGGACAACTTTCCATCAATAATGTGAGAAAAAAGTGCAATGACGGCCGCCGTCCCAGCCATGACCGCAGGCAGGCAGGGGCATATATATATAATAAGGTATAGGGGATATGATAATTATGCTGTCTGTAAACAGGCAGTCTTGGCTTATGGCTATGGCTCTTATAACCCAAACAAAGGCAACCACAAAGGGCTGATACCTCGCGAGGAGTATCAGCCCTTTGCTGTTTAGAGTGAAGAGATTTATCCTGACAGTAATGCCATTAGTATTCGAGTGAGTAAGTAACGCCACGCCTCATCATATCCTTTGCGGTAGGTTTCAGACGCACGAGGAAGTTGCCATAAGAAGGCTTGTTGCGTGTCCATCCTGCCTCGGCGAGAGCAATCGCGCGCGGATAAGCCTGATAGTAGATACGTTCGGGCGAAGTGATGCACTCACTCCACAGCGTTCCAGCAACACCAAAGAGGTTGTTGTCCTCGAAGCTCTGGTCTCTGCCCCACGACGGGTCAATAGAGTAAGTAGCCTCGAGCGATGTAACGGGCATACCCCAGTTTACCTCTGGCATATCGCCTTTGGCCATGGGATAGTCGAAGTAGCAGTGCTCGCCCGGGCAAAGCATTATGCGTGCGTTGTTATTCACAGCGGCTTCAAGGGCCTTGTCGGTGAGTCCGTCTCGCCAGGCAAAGGTGACACATCTAGGCTGAATCTTCTTGAAGTCGGTCTCGTACCAGAACATGGGAGTCTTGTTGTAGGTATCGCGCAGAAGCCCGATGATACGGTCAAACAGGTAGCCCTGCAGTTTCCAGTTTTTCCGAACGGTCGATGGTGGTAATGCCGAGCTGTCTCTTCAGAGCCTGACACTTGGGGCAGTCGGTCCAGCAGTCGAGGGCGGGGTTGCCAGCCTCGTCGCCGCCGAGATGGATATACTTGGAGGGGAAGATGTTGGCTATTTCCTGGAATACATTGCCCAGAAACTCATAGGTGAAGGCATTGCCGGGGCACAGCAGCTCGTTGGACACACCGCAAGTGGTGCGGATAGGAACCTGACGCTGATGGCAAGTAAGTTCGGGGAACACGCTGATGGCAGCCACCTCATGGCCAGGCATCTCGATTTCGGGTATAATCTCCACATGATACTTGGCAGCATACTCCACCAAGTCGCGCAACTGCTCCTGGGTGTAATAGCCCTTGTAGGGCATCAGCAAGTCGTCCTGTCCCCAGCGCATGGAAGCCTGCTCGGTGAGCTGGGGATATTTTTTAATCTCGATGCGCCAAGCCTGGTCGTCGACCAAATGCAGGTGGATGGCATTGAGCTTATAGCGGGCCATCTCGGGGACAAACGCCTTGAGCTCGTCTATAGGTATGAACGTACGGGCAGGGTCTACCATCAACTCGCGTACGTGAGTACGGGGCGTATCTTTGATGGTAAGTTGCGGGATGGCGTCAACACATTCCTTGTTGCCCGAGCCGCGCAGAACCTGGTCGAGAGTCATCAGTCCCCAGAACACACCGCGGGGAGTCTTACCCTTGATGCACACGCCCTTAGAGTCGACGACCATGGTGTAAGCCTCGTCATCGGCAAGTGTAGGGTCGATACCGAGCACGAGCCGTACACCGCGCTGACGGCTGTTCACTATATTGCCAATACGGTTGCTGAGCATCTCGCGAGCCCGCTCTTTCTCATTGTCCAGAGCATTTGCATTGTCATCAGCAGCTGTCACCACGATGTGCCATGCTGTATGCACATTGAAGGTCTTCGCCCCCTTCTTGACACTCAGCTCCTGCGGCATGGGGATGAGACACTGCCGAGGGTCACTTACCTCGCTGGCAAGCCTCGGCTCGGCATAGAAACGGCTCCAGCCAGCCGCCTTCATATAAGCCTTCTCGCTGCCCTTGGGCACCACAAGACTCACGCTGCCCGGCGCGATGCCGTAGAAAGAAGACACCGAAGCCTTGGGCGGCGTCATTGAGTTTACCCTCACCGTCGTCAGTCCCGACAGACGCGCGAAAGCATACTCTCCTATCACTGGCGCACCCTCGATGGTCAGTTCCGTCAAGCTCTTGCATCCCGAGAAGGCGGCAGCGCCAATGGTATCTACCGAAGCGGGAATGGTGACAGCCTGCAGTTTGTCGCAGGCGAAGAAAGCCTGGGTTCCGATGGTTTTCAACGCCTTGGGCAGGATGATATTTTGAAGTTGGTGGCGCGAGTGGAAAGCGTTCTTGGGAATCTCGGTGCTTTGGGCATCGCCAAGGTCGATTGTACGCACTTGGAAACACAGGTCGCGCATCTGGCGATAGTCTCCCTTTGGCTCGGCCGATAGTCTGCCGGTGAATTTCAGGCTTATAGCCATCGACTTCTGTTCCGGCTTCAAGTCGCTCATCGTCTTGACCGTCTGCGCCGACAGTGCCGCCGACACCATTGCTGCGGCTGACATCAATAAGATTCGTTTCATTTGTTATTGGGTTTGATTAGTAGCATCCGTTGATTAACCTACTGCAATATTAATAAAAGATATTGACATATGCAAAGGTTTCGGGAGGGTTTCTCTGCTGCTATATATATAATAAGGTGTATAGAAAGGGCGAGGGCGCCACTCCCATGACAGGAGTGACGCCCTCTATACTTAATATGTATAACCCGATTACTCTGCTGTTTCGGTCTCGACAGCGCGGAAGGCTGCGAGGTCCTCTGCTTTGAAGTTCTGGATGTAAGCAGCCTTGCCCTGTACGTTCTCTTCGGCCATGCGCACATATACGTGGGCACTCTTCTTGAAGAGTTCGGGAGCGCGGCTGGCGTCCTCGATGATAAGGAGTGACATGATGATTTCTGCAGTCATGTCGTAGAGACGACGACCGAGGAAGTCGTGAACCTCCTGGTTCTGTGCGTCCTTCACGGCATTGATGGCAGCCTCATACTGCTCTACCATCTTGGCTACACGAGCCTGCAGAGGCTTCATGCAGTCGCATACCTCAGCCTCGAGCATCTCCTTCATGATGGCGAGGTAGGTGCCGTTGGTGATATAGCGGATAGCAGCCACAACCTGCAGCTGGGTGGTACCCTCATAGATAGAGAAGATACGGGCGTCGCGGAACAGGCGCTGGCACTTGTACTCCATGATGAAGCCCGAACCACCGTGGATGCTGATGGCATCGTAGGCGTTCTGGTTGGCATACTCGGAGTTCATACCCTTGGCAACGGGAGTGAACGCGTCGGCCAGACGGGTGTACTTCTTCATCTCTGCACGCTCCTCGGCGGTGAGCTTGCGCTCACGGGCGATGTCTTCGAGAGCCTTGTAGATGTCTACATAGCGTGCTGTCTGATAGAGCAGCGAACGACCGGCATCGAGCTTGGCCTTCATGCGTGACAGCATGTCATATACGGCGGGGAAGTTGACAATCTTTTGACCGAACTGGGCACGCTCCTTGGCGTAGGCGAGACCCTCGTTGTAAGCCTCCTGCTCTACACCTACCGACTGGGCGGCGATACCGAGACGGGCACCGTTCATCAGCGCCATCACATACTTGATAAGACCCATACGGGTGCTGCCGCAGAGCTCAGCCTTGGCATTCTTGTACACGAGCTCACAGGTAGGTGAACCGTGGATACCCAGCTTGTGCTCGATATGACGTACGGTGACACCACCATTGCGCTTGTCGTAGATGAACATAGACAGACCACGACCGTCCTTGGTTCCCTCTTCCGAGCGGGCCAGCACGAGGTGGATATCAGAGTCACCATTGGTGATGAAACGCTTCACACCGTTCAGGCGCCATGTGCCGTCCTCGTCCTGAGTGGCCTTGAGCATCACGCGCTGGAGGTCTGAACCGGCATCGGGCTCGGTGAGGTCCATAGACATGGTCTCGCCGGCAGCGATACGGGGAATATACTTCTGGCGCTGCTCCTCTGAACCGAACTCATAGAGAGTGTCGATACAGCTCTGGAGGCTCCATACGTTCTGGAAGCCGGCATCGGCAGCAGAGATAACCTCTGACAACATAGAGAACACCACGTTAGGGATGTTCAGACCGTTGTAGCGACGAGGCATAGAGATGCCCCAGAGTCCGGCCTTGCGTGTAGCGTCGAGGTTCTCGAAGGTCTTGCTGGCATACACCATGCGACCGTCAACGAGGTGTGGACCCTCAAGGTCTACATCCTCAGAGTTAGGCTCGATAATGTTAGCAGCCACATCACCGGTGATATCCAGGATGCGCTTGTAGTTCTCGATGGCGTCCTCGTAGTTGACGGGGGCGTCAGCAAACTGGTCTTTGTCTGCATAGTCGCGCTCCTTGAGCTCAACGATGCGCTTCATCAGAGGATGGTTCAGGTGGAACGCGATCTCTGGATGGTCTGTATAATAATTAGCCATAGTCTTATATTA